>NZ_WIWK01000134.1:0-15097 GCF_009600165.1 Pseudomonas sp. FSL R10-0399 | reverse complement strand
GCCGCTGGCTTTTCAGCCGCCGCTGCCGGCGCCGGTGCGGCCGCTTCAGGGGCAGGTGCAGCGCCGCCTTCAGCTTCCAGCTCAAGCAGTTCGTCGCCTTCTTTCAAGCGGTCGCCCAGCTTTACTTTCAGGCTTTTGACGATACCGGCTTTAGGCGCAGGGATTTCCATGCTCGCCTTGTCCGATTCCAGCGTCAGAATGCTCTGATCGGCTTCGACACGGTCACCGACCTTTACAAACAGTTCGATGACTTCACCGTCACCGCTGCCGATGTCAGGTACTCGAATGAGTTCGCTCACAAAAATTCTCCTCAGCAGTCCAGTGGGTTGCGTTTTTCCGGGTTGATACCGAACTTGACGATAGCGTCTGCAATCACCTTAGGTTCGATTTCACCACGGTCAGCCAGGGCTTCCAGGGCTGCCAACACCACGAAGTGACGGTCTACTTCAAAGAAGTGACGCAGTTTTTTGCGGCTGTCGCTGCGGCCGAAACCGTCAGTGCCCAGCACTTTGAATTCCTTGACCGGTACCCACTGACGAATCTGCTCAGCGAACAGCTTCATGTAGTCAGTAGAAGCAATGACCGGACCTTTACGGCCAGTCAGGCACTCTTCAACGAAGGTGCGCTGTGGCTTCTGGCCAGGGTGCAGACGGTTGTGACGCTCAACGGCCAGGCCGTCGCGACGCAGTTCGTTGAAGCTGGTAACGCTCCATACGTCAGCGCCGACGTTGAACTCTTCACGCAGGATTTTCGCCGCTTCACGCACTTCACGCAGGATGGTGCCGGAGCCCATCAGCTGTACGTGGTGAGCCGCTTCCTTGGTGTCTTCTTCCAGCAGGTACATCCCTTTGACGATGCCTTCCTCAACACCGGCCGGCATGGCAGGTTGCTGGTACGACTCGTTCATCACGGTGATGTAGTAGAAGACGTCCTGTTGCTCTTCGGTCATCTTCTTCATGCCGTCCTGAATGATCACCGCCAGCTCATAGCCGTAGGTTGGGTCATAGGTGCGGCAGTTCGGGATGGTCGCGGCCAGGATGTGGCTGTGACCGTCTTCGTGTTGCAGGCCTTCACCGTTGAGCGTGGTACGCCCGGCGGTGCCGCCGATCAGGAAACCACGGGTGCGGCTGTCGCCAGCGGCCCAGGCCAGGTCGCCAATACGCTGGAAGCCGAACATCGAGTAGAAGATGTAGAACGGCAGCATTGGCTGGTTGTGGTTCGAGTACGAAGTACCGGCCGCGATGAAGGAGCTCATGGCGCCTGCTTCGTTGATGCCTTCTTCGAGGATCTGGCCCTTTTTGTCTTCCTTGTAGAACATCACCTGGTCTTTATCGACTGGCTCGTAGAGCTGGCCGACGGAGGAGTAGATGCCCAACTGACGGAACATGCCTTCCATACCGAAGGTACGGGCTTCGTCCGGGATGATCGGGACGATGCGCTGACCGATGTCCTTGTCCTTCACCAGCTGTGCCAGGATGCGCACGAACGCCATGGTGGTGGAAATTTCACGGTCGCCGGAACCGTCAAGGATGGCCTTGAGGGTGTCCAGTGGCGGGGTCGGAATGCTCAGGCTCTTGGCGCGACGCTGAGGCACGAAACCGCCCAGTGCAGTGCGGCGCTCGCTCAGGTAGCGGGCTTCGGCGCTGCCTTCTTCCGGTTTGAAGAATGGCAGGGACTCGATGTCTTCGTCTTTGACCGGGATGTCGAAACGGTCACGGAACAACTTCAGGCTGTCGACATCGACTTTCTTGGTGTTGTGCGCCGTGTTTTTCGCTTCGCCAGCGCCAGTGCCGTAACCCTTGATGGTCTTGGCCAGGATAACGGTTGGCTGGTCTTTATGGTTGACCGCTTCGTGGTACGCCGCGTAGACCTTGTACGGGTCGTGGCCGCCACGGTTGAGTTTCCAGATCTCGTCGTCGGACAAGTCAGCAACCATCGCCTTGAGTTCTGGCGTGTTGAAGAAGTGTTCACGTACGAACGCGCCGTCTTTGGCTTTGTAGTTCTGGTACTCGCCGTCGATGACTTCGTCCATGCGACGTTGCAGGATGCCGTCGACGTCTTTGGCCAGCAGCGGGTCCCAGAAACGGCCCCAGATGACTTTGGTCACGTTCCACTGAGCACCGCGGAACACGCCTTCGAGTTCCTGGATGATCTTGCCGTTGCCGCGAACCGGGCCGTCGAGGCGCTGCAGGTTGCAGTTGATGACGAAGATCAGGTTGTCGAGGTTTTCGCGGCCAGCCAGGGAGATGGCGCCCAGGGATTCCGGCTCGTCACACTCGCCGTCACCCAGGAAACACCAGACTTTTTGCTTGCCTGCAGGGATGTAGCCACGCGATTCCAGGTACTTCATGAAACGCGCCTGGTAGATCGCCTGGATCGGGCCAAGGCCCATGGATACCGTCGGGAACTGCCAGAAATCAGGCATCAGCCAAGGGTGCGGGTAGGACGACAGGCCCTGACCGTCGACTTCCTGGCGGAAGTTGTTCATTTGTTCTTCGCTGATGCGACCTTCCATGAACGCACGGGCATAAACGCCTGGCGAGGTGTGACCCTGGAAGTAGATCAGGTCGCCGCCGTGTTCTTCGGTCGGGGCCTGGAAGAAGTAGTTGAAGCCGATGTCATACAGGGTTGCGCTGGAAGCGAAGCTGGAGATATGACCGCCCAGGTCAGAATCTTTCAAGTTCGTGCGCATAACCATAGCCATGGCGTTCCAGCGTACCAGCGAGCGAATGCGGCGTTCCATGAACAGGTCGCCAGGCATGCGTGCTTCGTGGGTAACAGGAATCGTGTTGCGGTATGGAGTCGTGATGGCGTACGGGAGTTGCGAACCGGTGCGAGTAGCGAGCTCACCCATACGGGTCATCAGATAGTGAGCACGGTCTTCGCCTTCTTTGTCGAGAACCGATTCCAGGGCGTCCAGCCATTCCTGGGTTTCGACGGGATCGAGGTCTTGCATGGCTTGCTCCAGGGCGGAAAGGCTTCCAGAATCGGTTGCCTGAGTTTGCGACTGGCCTTGTGGGCAGACGACATAAATTCTTGGATGACCGGAAGGTTGATTCCGGCGTCGTGTAGTTTTACTACAAATCGTTGCTCATTTCAGCCTTTCGAGTGTTTGACTCAGTAGTAAAACTACAGGGAAGCCTTCGAAGGTCACCTGTTGGGTTGTGCGATAAATCGATATTGTTGGTTCTGTGTTTGGTATTTGGCCGTTGTGACAATGTTTTTTTGCTAAAGAATCACGTTTTTAAGCTATTTATAACCTTTGTTCGACAGTCGGGTTTAACCGCTGTTTCTTCCAGTCACCGTACTCGGCAATACCATCGCCGATCAAGGATAGACCATGAGCCTTCCCTCGCTTGCCGCAATCCCCTCCCTTTTATTGCCCCTTGCCAGCCGCGCCGAGCAGTCCTGGCGCAGTGCCGTGGCCGGTCTGGAAGGCGAGCAGGGACTCGACGAATGGTCGTCTGAACGCTGGTCAGACTTTGCCCGGGTGAGTGCGGCGAGCGACTTCTTTATTGAACAGGTGTTACGTGACCCTTTGATGTTGCTGGAACTGGTGAGCTGGGGTGAGCTGGACCGCAGCTTCGCCCCCGGCGAGTTGTGCGGGCAGATTGCCGAAGCCGCCCAGCAGGCACAAACCGACGAAGAGCTGGGCCGCGCCCTGCGCCGCCAGCGTACGCGCCAACAAGTGCGGATTATCTGGCGTGATTTGACCCGCCAGGCCGACCTGATAGAAACCTGCCGCGATTTGTCGGACATGGCCGATGCGAGCATCGATCAAGCCTACCGCTGGCTGTATGAGCGCCATTGCCAGCAGTTCGGCACGCCCATCGGGCACCGCAGCGGCGAGCCGCAACCGATGGTGATTTTGGGCATGGGCAAGCTCGGCGCCGTCGAGCTTAACCTGTCCTCGGACATCGACCTGATTTTCGCCTACCCCGAGGGCGGCGAAACTGTTGGCGCCAAGCGCCCGCTGGACAACCAGGAGTTCTTTATTCGCCTGGGTCAGCGCTTGATCAAGGCGCTGGACCCGATGACCGTCGACGGTTTTGTGTTCCGCGTTGACATGCGCCTGCGCCCGTACGGCTCGTCGGGCGCGCTGGTGCTGAGCTTTAACGCGCTGGAGCAGTATTACCAGGATCAGGGCCGCGACTGGGAACGCTACGCGATGATCAAGGCGCGGGTGGTGGCCGGTGATCAGGTGGCTGGCGCGCAGTTGCTGGAAATGCTGCGGCCCTTCGTCTATCGGCGTTACCTCGACTTCTCGGCCATCGAAGCGCTGCGCACCATGAAGCAGTTGATCCAGCAAGAAGTACGGCGCAAAGGCATGGCCGACAACATCAAACTGGGCGCGGGCGGCATTCGAGAAGTCGAGTTTATTGCCCAGGCGTTCCAGTTGATCCACGGCGGGCGCGACCTCAGCCTGCAACAGCGGCCGCTGCTTAAAGTGCTGAGCATCCTTGAGGGGCAAGGCTACCTGCCGGCTGCGGTGGTCAATGAGTTGCGCGAAGGTTATGAATTTTTGCGTTACACCGAGCACGCGATCCAGGCCATTGCTGACCGTCAGACGCAAATGCTCCCGGACGGCGAGCAAGATCAGGCGCGCATCGCCTTTATGATGGGCTTTGACACCTGGGCGCAGTTCCATGAACAACTGATGGCGTGGCGCGGGCGTATCGACTGGCATTTCCGTCAGGTGATTGCCGACCCGGACGAGGAAGAAGACCTCGACGAAGGCGAACTGATCGTCGGCGGCGAGTGGTTGCCGTTGTGGGAAGAAGTCCAGGACGACGCAGCAGCCTGTGCGCAATTAGAAGAAGCCGGGTTTGTCGATGCGCCCAAAGCCTTGAAACAATTGGCCAACCTGCGCTCCAGCCCACAGTTGCGCGCCATGCAGCGTTTGGGGCGTGAGCGTCTGGATGCGTTTATCCCGCGTTTGCTGGCGCAGGCGGTGGAACATGCCAACCCGGACCTGGTGCTGGAGCGCGTGTTGCCGCTGGTCGAGGCGGTGGCCCGCCGTTCGGCCTATCTGGTGTTGCTGACCGAAAACCCGGACGCGCTGCGCCGCCTGCTGACCTTGTGCGCGGCCAGCCCGTGGATTGCCGAGCAAATCACCCGCTTCCCGCTGTTGCTTGATGAGTTGCTCAACGAAGGGCGCCTGTTCAAGCCACCGTTGGCGCCCGAGTTGGCCGCCGAGCTGCGCGAGCGGCTCACGCGCATCCCCGAAGACGACCTTGAACAGCAGATGGAAGCGCTGCGTAACTTCAAGCTGGCGCATCGCCTGCGGGTGGCGGCCTCAGAAATCGCCGGTAGCTTGCCGCTGATGAAGGTCAGCGATTACCTGACCTGGCTAGCCGAGGCGATTCTGGAGCAAGTGCTGGCCCTGGCCTGGCGCCAAACGGTGGCCAAGTACGGCACGCCGCAGCGGGCGGACGGCAGCCTGTGCGACCCCGGCTTTATTATTGTGGGCTACGGCAAAGTCGGCGGTATCGAGCTTGGCCACGGCTCGGACCTGGACCTGGTGTTTATCCATGACGGCGACCCCAACGCCGAAACTGACGGTGCCAAGCCCATCGACAGCGCGCAGTTCTTCACCCGGCTGGGCCAGCGGATCATCCATTTGCTCACCGCGCAAACCAACTCCGGCCAGCTCTATGAAGTCGACATGCGCCTGCGTCCGTCAGGCGCTTCCGGGTTGTTGGTCAGCTCGCTCGGGGCTTTTGAGCGCTATCAACAGAACGAAGCCTGGACCTGGGAGCATCAGGCGCTGGTGCGGGCGCGAGTGCTGGTGGGCTGCCAACAGGTAGGCGCGGCCTTTGAAGCCGTGCGCGCGCAGGTGCTGGGCCGCGAGCGTGACTTGCCGACGCTGCGTCAGGAGGTCAGCGAGATGCGCGCCAAAATGCGCGACAACCTGGGCACCCGGCTGACCGCTGCCGGGACGGCGCAGAATGCCTTCGAGGCCACGGTGCCGTTCGACCTCAAGCAGGACGCCGGTGGTATCGTCGATATTGAATTTATGGTGCAATACGCGGCCCTGGCGTGGTCCAGGGAACACCCGGAACTGCTGCGCTATACCGATAACATCCGCATTCTTGAAGGGCTGGAACAGGCCGGGCTGATGCCCGCCAGTGATGCCAGCCTGTTGCGTGAGGCGTACAAAGCCTTCCGCGCCGTTGCCCACCGCCAGGCCTTGCAAAAGGAAGCCGGGGTGGTCAGTGGCGACCAATTGGTGGAAGCGCGACGAGATGTTCGGCGTATATGGGCGCAACTGGGCTTGAGCTAAGCTACGGCTAGCAATTACAGCGGGGAGGCAAGCGTCTGAAGCCGTCAGTAACGTGAACGCGGTCTTTGTAGGAGCGAGCTTGCCTCGCGATCTTTTGATCTTTAAAAGATCGCGAGGCAAGCTCGCTCCTACAGTTGAGTGTTCTGGCTGACGAGCATCAGGCCACTGCCTCCCTTGCTTGTTTATGGAAACTTATGAATATTTTGATCGTTGGGCCCAGCTGGGTCGGTGACATGGTGATGGCGCAGACACTGTTCCAGTGCCTGAAAAAGCGCCACCCACAGTGCGAAATCGATGTGCTGGCCCCTGAGTGGAGCCGGCCCATCCTTGAGCGCATGCCTGAAGTTCGCAAGGCCTTGAGCTTTCCGCTCGGCCATGGCGCGCTTGAACTGGCCACGCGACGCAAGATCGGCAAGTCCCTCAAGGGCCAATACGATCAGGCCATTTTGCTGCCCAACTCGTTGAAGTCGGCGTTGGTGCCGTTTTTCGCCGGTATTGCCAAGCGCACCGGCTGGCGCGGCGAGTTCCGTTACGGGTTGCTCAATGATGTGCGCACGCTGGACAAAGAACGCTACCCGTTAATGATCGAGCGCTTTATGGCGCTGGCCTATGATCCGGGCGCCGACCTGCCCAAGCCGTACCCGCGCCCAGATCTGCAAATCGAGCCGCAAAGCCGCGAGGCCGCCCTGAGCAAGTTCGGTCTGGAACTGGACCGTCCGGTGCTGGCGCTGTGCCCCGGCGCCGAGTTTGGTGAGTCCAAACGCTGGCCGTCCGAGCATTACGCCAAAGTCGCCGAGCAAAAGATCCGCGAAGGCTGGCAAGTGTGGCTGTTTGGCTCAAAAAACGATCACAGCGTCGGTGAAGACATCCGCGCCCGGTTGATTCCGGGCCTTCGCGAAGAGTCCGTCAACCTCAGCGGTGAAACCTCACTGGCCGAAGCCATTGACCTGCTGTCGTGCGCAGACGCCGTGGTGTCCAATGATTCCGGGCTGATGCACGTGGCCGCGGCGCTCAATCGCCCGCTGGTGGCGGTGTACGGTTCGACCTCGCCGGGTTTTACCCCGCCATTGGCCGACCAGGTTGAAGTGGTGCGCCTTGGCCTGGAATGCAGCCCGTGCTTTGAGCGCACCTGCCGTTTCGGCCACTACAATTGCTTGCGCGAACTGATGCCGGCACCGGTGATTGAAGCCTTGCAACGCCTGCAGGTCACCCCGGTCGAGGTCAATTAGGTGCGTGTTCTGTTGGTGAAAACCTCATCCCTTGGGGATGTGATTCATGCCTTGCCGGCGCTGACCGATGCGGCCCGGGCCATTCCGGGCATCACCTTTGACTGGGTGGTGGAAGAAGGCTTTGCCGAAATCCCGACCTGGCACCCGGCCGTGGGCAAGGTGATTCCGGTGGCGATCCGCCGCTGGCGCAAAAATATCTGGGAAACCCTCAAGAGCGGCGAGTGGAAGCGCTTCAAGCAAGCCCTGCGCGCCGAAAAATATGATCTGGTGATCGACGCCCAAGGGCTGGTCAAAAGTGCTTTTTTGACCCGCTACGTCAAGGCGCCGGTGGCAGGGCTGGACAAACACTCCGCCCGTGAGCCGCTGGCCAGCCACTTTTATCAGCGCCGCCTGGCCGTAGCCCGTGGGCAGCATGCGGTCGAGCGTTTGCGCCAATTGTTTGCCGTCGCGCTGGGCTATGACCTGCCCAAAGGGCTGGGTGATTACGGCCTCGATGTTGAGCGCCTGGTTGAATTACCGCGCAGCAAACCTTATGCAGTGTTCTTGCATGGCACCACGTGGGACACCAAACACTGGCCCGAAACCTACTGGCGCGATTTGACGGTGCGCATGGGCCATTTGGGCCTCGAAGTGCGCTTGCCGTGGGGCAACCCGGCTGAAAAGGCCCGTGCTGAACGCATTGCCAACGGTCTGAAAAACGCCGTGGTCCTGCCCAAGCTGAACCTCGCAGGCGTGGCCAAAGTGCTGGCCAATGCCAGCGCATGCGTGGCGGTGGACACCGGGCTGGGGCATTTGGCAGCGGCACTGGATGTGCCGACCATTTCCCTGTTTGGCCCCACCAACCCCGGGCTCACGGGCGCGTACGGCAAGGTGCAGATCCACTTGGCCAGCGATTTCCCGTGTGCGCCGTGCCTGCAAAAAAAATGCACTTACCAGCCGACTGCACAGGACCAGCAGCGGTTTGATCTGAAAAACGAGTGGCCGTTGTGCTTCACTCGTCTGAACCCTGAGCGTGTCGCAAGTCGATTAAGCACGTTGTTACTGGCTGAGGAACTGCGCTGATGCAACTGGCTTTTGTGCTGTACAAATACTTCCCGTTTGGCGGGCTGCAACGCGATTTCATGCGCATTGCGCTGGAGTGCCAGAAGCGTGGGCACCAGATCCGTGTGTACACGATGATCTGGGAAGGCGATATCCCGCCCGGCTTCGAAGTGCTGGTGGCGCCGGTCAAGGCGTTCCATAACCACACCCGTAACGAAAAAATGCTCGCCTGGATGCAAGCCGATCTGGCCAAGCGCCCGGTCGACCGTTTGATTGGCTTCAATAAAATGCCCGGCCTGGACGTGTACTACGCCGCCGACGGCTGCTTTGAAGACAAGGCGCAAAACCTGCGCCACTCGTTCTACCGCTTCTTCAAGCGCTACAAGCACTTTGCTGAATACGAGCGCGCGGTGTTCGACAAGAACGCCAAGACTGAAATCCTGATGATTTCTGAAGTCCAGCAGCCGCTGTTCATCAAGCATTACGACACCCCGTTGCAGCGTTTTCATTTGCTGCCGCCGGGCATTGCGCTGGACCGTCGTGCGCCGCCGAATGCGGCTGAGATTCGCGCCGAGTTCCGCCGCGAATTCAACCTGGCCGACGACGACCTGTTGCTGGTGCAAATCGGCTCGGGGTTCAAGACCAAAGGCGTCGACCGCAGCCTCAAAGCCCTAGCGGCGTTGCCGTCCGAGCTTAAAAAGCGCACCAAATTGTTGGTAATCGGTCAGGACGACCCCAAGGTCTTTCAATTGCAAAGCGCCACGTTGGGGCTGGGCGAGCACGTGCAGTTTCTTAAGGGGCGCAGTGACATCCCGCGCTTCCTGCTGGGCGCTGATGTGCTGATCCATCCGGCCTACAACGAAAACACCGGCACCGTTCTGCTTGAAGCCTTGGTGGCGGGTTTGCCGGTATTGGTCAGCGCGGTGTGCGGCTATGCCCATTACATCAGCGACGCCGATGCGGGCCTGGTGCTGGACGAACCGTTCGAACAGACGCAACTCAATGATTATCTGACCCACATGTTGTCCGACGATGCTGCGCGCGCGGCCTGGAGCCAAAATGGCCTGGCCTACGCGCAGACGGCCGACCTCTATAGCATGCCGCAGCATGCTGCGGATGTGATTCTGGCGGAGCAACACTGATGAAACTGATACTTGCCGAACCTTTCAAACGCTTGTGGGATGGGCGCGATGCGTTCACCGAAGTCGAGCAGTTGAGCGGTGAGGTTTACCGCGAACTGGACGGCCGCCGTACCTTGCGTACGGAAGTCGACGGGCGCGGTTACTTTGTGAAGATCCACCGTGGCATTGGTTGGGGTGAAGTGTTCAAAAACCTGCTCACCGCCAAACTGCCGGTGCTCGGTGCCGGCCAGGAATGGCGGGCGATCAAGCGTTTGCACGAAGTTGGTGTGCCGACCATGACCGCTGTGGCCTATGGCGAAAAGGGCAGCAACCCGGCCCAGCAGCACTCGTTCATCATCACCGAAGAGCTGGCGCCGACCGTCAGCCTTGAAGACTTCAGCCTTAATTGGCTCAAGCAGCCGCCGCATCCCAGGCTCAAGCGTGGGTTGATCGCCGAAGTGGCACGCATGACCGGCATGATGCACCGCGCGGGCGTTAACCATCGCGACTGCTATATCTGCCACTTTTTGCTGCACACCGACACGCCGGTGACCGCTGACAACCTGCGCCTGTCGCTCATCGACCTGCACCGTGCCCAGACCCGCGCCGTGATCAGTCGGCGCTGGCGCAACAAAGACCTGGCCGCGCTGTACTTTTCGGCGCTGGACATTGGCCTGACCCAACGCGACAAGCTGCGCTTTTTGCGCGGTTACTTCCAGATGCCGCTGCGCCAGATCCTGCGCGAAGAAGCGCGCTTGCTGGCCTGGCTTGAAGGCAAGGCGCAAAAACTCTACGAGCGCAAAGTGCGCTATGGAGATGCACTGTAATGGCGGGTTGGACTCTGGAACCCGCTTACCGCGCGTTGGCACATGATTTTGGCAGTCTCGATGCCGTGTTTGCCCTGCAAGGCGAGCACCTGACCCGCGATCCGTTGTCGCAAGTGATCCGCGTCGAGCGTGATGGCGTCAATTACTACGTCAAGCGCTACACCGGCGCGGGCAAAGGACTACGCCGCTATCTGGGCCGCCCGCGAGTGAAATCCGAATGGCAGAACCTCAAGCGTTTTGCCAAGTGGGGCATCCCGACCGCCGAAGTGGTGGCCTGGGGCCTGGAGCGTAAAGGCTTTGCCTACGCCCGTGGCGCGATGATTACCCGCGAACTGCCCAACACCCGCGATTTGTCGGAGCTGGCGGACAACAACGACCCGCTGCTCAAGGACCGTGCCTGGGTCGACGGTGTCAGCCGCCAACTGGCGCGCTACACCAAGACCATGCACGACCATCGCTTTACCCATAACGATTTGAAGTGGCGCAACCTGCTGATCGACGATCAGGCGCGCCTGTACTTGATCGACTGCCCCAACGGCGACTTCTGGCGCGGTTTCTGGCTCAAGTACCGGATCACCAAAGACCTGGCGTGCCTCGACAAAGTGGCCAAGTACCACCTGACAGCCACCCAGCGTTTGCGCTTTTATTTCCAATACACCGGGCGCACCACACTCAACGCGGCGGACAAAGAGCGGGTCCGTCATATCGTGCGTTTTTTTGAGGGCCGGGAATGACTGATTTTTTGGCAGGAGCCGAACGGGGTTTGCTGGAACGCAATGGATTGGCGGATTTCGATGCCCTGTGGAACCTGCAACTGGACGCGGTCGATGAGCCCAACACCAGCCGTGGCGGCTGGAGCACGGTGTTTCGCATGGACCTCGAAGGCCAGGGCTTTTACCTCAAGCGCCAGAGCAATTATCTGACCCGCACCTTGCACAGCCCGTTGGGCGAGCCGAGCTTTGCCCGCGAGTTTCGCAATATTCAGCGTTACCAGCAGTTGGGCATTCCGGCGCTGGAAGCGGTGTTCTTTGGTGAGCGTAAAGTCTCTGGCGAGCGTCGGGCCATTCTGATGACCCGCGCGCTGGACGGCTGGAACGACCTCGATTCCCTGCTCGAACACTGGCCGCAACTGACCCACGCGCAGCAGCAAGCGATCTTGCGCACCTGCGGTCAGTTGGCGCGTCAACTGCACGCTGCGCGTCAGGTGCATGGCTGTTTCTACCCTAAGCACATCTTTTTGCAGGCAGACGGCGAGGGCTATCGTGCCCAGTTGATCGACCTGGAAAAGACCCGCCCCTTACTGCTGGGCCAGCGTGACCGGGTCAAAGACATCGAACCGTTGTTGCGCCGGGCTCAGGTCTGGAACGCTGATGACGTGCGTACGCTGCTTGCGGCGTACCTTGAACAGCCGGTCGAGAGCGGTTTGGTCGATGCCTGGTTTGAGCGTTTGAATGTTCGTCGCAGCCACAAGGAGAGCCGCTGATGCGCTTGTCCGAATTGCAAAAGGCCGGACGCACGCCGTCGTTACCGCTGAGCATTGAACTGGCTGACGCAGCCGGGCCTGCGCAATTGCAGCTGTTGAGCCTGCTGCGGGTGTTGCCGGGGCAGCGCTACGTGGGTGCCGGCGTGTGGCGCGGGCGTACCGTGCTGGCCAAATTAATGGTCGGCAGCAAGGCGGCGCGCAACTTTCAGCGTGAGCTGACCGGCGTGCGCCTGTTGGCAGAGCAAGGCCTGACCACGCCGCAACTGCTGGCTGACGGTCTGCAAGAAGGCGAGGGCGGCTGGCTGCTGTTTGAGTTTCTTGAGCACGCGCAAAGCCTGGGCGATGCCTGGAATGCAGTTGCGGCGTTGCCAGTGTTGGCTGACGAGCAACAGGCGGTGCTGGCCGAGGCGCTGGAAGCGATCGGGCAGATGCACCTCAAGGGCCTGTGGCAAGAAGACCTGCACCTGGACAACCTGCTGCGCTGCAACGGCAAACTGTATTTGATCGACGGCGCGGGTATTTGCGTCGAAGAGGCGGGCAAGCCGCTGTCACGGCAAAAAGTCCTGGAAAACCTTGGGGTGTTCTTCGCCCAACTGCCGAAAAGCCTTGAGCCGTTTATTGAAGAACTGCTGGTGCATTACCTGCTGAGCAACGGCGAACACGCCTTGCCACTGGAGGCGCTGCTCAAGCAGGTCGAAAAAGTCCGCGCCTGGCGCCTCAACGACTTCATGAACAAAGTGGGCCGCGACTGCACCTTTTTCAGCGTGCAGAGCGGGGCGTTTGCCTTGCGCGCATTTGCCCGCGAAGAAGAAGCGGCGATGTTGCCCGTAGTGGCCAAGGCCGATGCGCTGCTCGACCAGGGCCACCTATACAAAACCGGCGGCGCGGCCAGCGTGGGCAAGGTTGAGGTGGCGGGCCGCAGCCTGGTGGTCAAGCGCTACAACATCAAAGGCTTTGCCCACTGGCTTAAACGCTTCTGGCGCCCGAGCCGGGCATGGCATTCATGGCAAGAAGGCAATCGGCTGCTGTTTCTTGGCATCGCCACGCCCAAGCCGCTGGCGCTGCTGGAAACCCGCTTTTTGTGGTTGCGTGGCAAAGCGTATCTGGTCACCGAATACCTGCCCGGCCCGGACATCATCGAGCGTTTTGCGCCGTATCAAGACAGCGGCGACGCCCCTGAAGCCGAATTGCAGGCACTGGACCAGTTGTTTGCCAACCTGATTCGCGAGCGCATCAGCCACGGCGACCTTAAAGGCCATAACGTGTTCTGGGCAGACGGGCGCTGGGCCTTGATTGACCTGGACTCCATGTGCCAGCACTCATCGCAAAGCAGCTTCGCCACGGCCTACGCCCGCGACCGCGCGCGCTTTATGCGCAATTGGCCGGCGAGCAGCGCGTTGTATCACGTGATTGATGAACGCTTGCCCAAAGCGGTGTAACCCCACCCTGTAGGAGCGAGCTTGTCTCGCGATCTTTTGATCGTTTAAAAGATCGCGAGGCAAGCTCGCTCCTACAAGGTGTTTGGCGCGACTTAGAAGCTGTATTGCGCCCCGGCGCCGGCGTACCACGAGCGGCCCGGTGCGGCTTCGTAGAAGCGGTTGTTGCCGTCGGCAACGATCACTGAGCCCACGTATTGGCGGTCTAGCAGGTTGTCCAGGCGCAAGGTCTGGTGGAAGGTCCAGTGATCAACCTTTTGCTCAAACTTCGCGCGCCAGTTGAACACGCTGTAGGCCGGTGCGGCTTTTTGCGTGTTGGTGTCTTCGACGTAGACCTTGCTGCGGTACATGCCCTCGATGGCGGTGCTGACCCAGTCGGCAGGTTTCCAGTTCACTTCGGCAAACAAAGTGGTCTGCGGCACGCCCGGCAGGTCGTTGCCTTTATCAATGAGGCCTTTGGGGCTGGTGAAGTCGCGGTCATAGGTGGCTTGCAGCCGGGTGTAGGCCAGGGTGGTGGTCCAGTCGTCGGCAAGCTGGCTTTCGACCCCCAGCTCGAAGCCGCGACGCAGGGTGCGGCCCGCGTTCTGGTAGGTGGTGCGCCCGCCGGTATTGCTCAGCACCACCAGTTCGTCGGAGGTGGTGATCTGGAAGATGGCGGCATTGATGCGCGTGTTGGCGAGCTGAGCTTTCAAGCCCATTTCGTACTGCGTGCTTTCAGACGGTTTGAGGCCAAAGTTGAAGCCATTGCCGTTTGGCGAGTAGGCCAATTCCGCCTGAGTCGGTGTTTCAAAACCTTTGCCCGCGCTGACATAACCATGCAGCTCTGGGGTAAAGGCGTACATCACACTCATCGAGGGCGTGGCTTTTTCGTAGCGCTTGGTGCCGCTGTCGTCGCCGTTGCTCAAAAATTGATCATGTACGTCCAGTTCCATGGTGCTGTAGCGCAGGCCGGCCTGGACGGTCCAGTTGTCGATGGCCCAGTTGGCCTGCACGTACGGGTCGAGGCTGCGGGCGGTGTCGATTTCGTCGCGCACCAGCGCGCCTTTCACGCC
Source organism: Pseudomonas sp. FSL R10-0399 (assembly GCF_009600165.1). Taxonomy (NCBI): domain Bacteria; kingdom Pseudomonadati; phylum Pseudomonadota; class Gammaproteobacteria; order Pseudomonadales; family Pseudomonadaceae; genus Pseudomonas; species Pseudomonas sp. FSL R10-0399. Next base: position 625 of record NZ_WIWK01000134.1, on the reverse strand, counting down.
CAGTTGGTCGCCCACAAAGTTTTGGTAGCCGTGGCGGCTGTCCCGGCTCTGGTCGTAGTCCAGCCCGCCAATCAGGGTCAGGTCGCCGGGCACGCTGTGCACCGGTTGCAGCCAGCGCAGGCTGCCGCCATAGAACTTGCGGTCGAATTGCACCACGCCGCCGCCCTGGTTGTTGCCGGGCGTGCCTTTGGGGATCGCCAGGTACTGGATCACGCTGCGGGTGCCGTTGTAGGCATTGACCTGCAAGGTGGCATCGCCGAAGTAGCGCTCGTAGTTCAGGCCCACTTGTTGATGGTCGATGCTTTTGCGGGTGTTGTAGGTCAGTGCCGCCGGTGTCACCGAGCGTGGGTCGGCTTTGTAGGCTGCCCAGGTTTGGCCCAGCGGGTCTTGGGTGCCGTTTTGCTCAAGGCTGCTGTAAATCAGCGCCAGTTTGCTGTCTTCGTCGGGCTTTAGGTTGAGCTTGGCAAAGGTCTGGTCGCGGCGGGCGGCGCTGTGGTCGCGGTAGCCGTCGGTGTCCATGCGCGAGGCGTCGAGCACAAAGCCCACGTCGTCTGTCGCGCCTTCGGCCGTGAGGTGGTTTTTGCTCATGCCGTCGCTGCCCACCAGGGTTTCGGCGCCGATGCGC
>NZ_WIWK01000133.1:0-15118 GCF_009600165.1 Pseudomonas sp. FSL R10-0399 | reverse complement strand
CCTGCTGGAGCAGCCTCAGGCCGCACCGGCTGCGCACGTGCCGGGTTCCGGTGCGGGGGCGGGTTATCAGTCTTACTACCGGCCGCCGACTTCCGGGCCGTCCATGGCGACCGCCGAAGCCAAAAATGCCTACCGCGAGTTTTTCGCGCCATTGCCCGAGGCCACGGCGGCGCCGATGCCCGAGGGGCAGGGTGATATTCCGCCATTGGGCTTTGCCCTGGCGCAGCTCAAGGGTATCTATATCCTTGCGGAAAACGCCCACGGCCTGGTGCTGGTGGACATGCACGCGGCCCACGAACGGATCATGTACGAGCGCCTCAAAATCGCCATGGCCAGCGAAGGCCTGAGCGGCCAGCCGCTGCTGGTGCCCGAGTCGATTGCGGTCAGCCAGCGTGAGGCCGATTGTGCCGAAGAACACGGCGAGTGGTTCCGCCGCCTGGGCTTCGAGTTGCAGCGCTTGGGCCCGGAGACTCTGGCCATTCGCCAGATCCCGGCCTTGCTCAAGCAGGCCGAGGCGCAGCGCCTGGTGCATGACGTGCTGGCCGACTTGATGGAATACGGCACCAGTGACCGGATCCAGGCGCACCTCAACGAATTGCTCGGCACCATGGCGTGCCACGGCGCGATCCGCGCCAATCGGCGCTTGGCCATCCCGGAAATGAACGGATTGTTGCGGGACATGGAAAACACCGAGCGCAGCGGTCAGTGCAATCATGGTCGTCCCACCTGGACCCAAATGGGCCTGGACGACTTGGACAAACTCTTTTTGCGCGGTCGCTGATGACAGGTTCCAAAGCTTTACCCCCGGCCATCTTTTTGATGGGCCCCACCGCCGCAGGCAAAACGGATCTGGCGATCGAGCTGAGCAAGGTGCTGCCCTGTGAGCTGGTCAGCGTGGATTCGGCGCTGGTGTATCGCGGCATGGACATCGGCACGGCCAAGCCGTCCAAAGAGATTCTGGCGGCGCACCCGCACCGGTTGATCGACATCATTGACCCGGCCGAGAGCTATTCGGCGGCTGATTTTCGCCGCGATGCGTTGCAATCCATGGCCGAGATCACCGCACGGGGCAATATCCCGCTGCTGGTGGGCGGCACAATGTTGTATTACAAAGCGTTGCTTGAAGGTCTGGCCGACATGCCGGCCGCCGACCCGCAGGTGCGTGCGCAACTTGAAGAAGAAGCTCGGCGCCTTGGCTGGCAGGCGCTGCATGATCAGTTGGCAGCGATTGACCCGGAGTCGGCGGCGCGCATTCACCCCAATGATCCGCAGCGTCTGACCCGGGCGTTAGAGGTGTATCGGGTGAGCGGCCTGAGCATGACGGCCCACCGGCTCAAACAATCTGAAGAATCTACTAAAGCAGCAGCTTCTGGCGGCGGCCAATTGCCCTATACTGTCGCCCAACTGGCCATCGCTCCGGCGAACCGGCAGGTGCTGCATGAAAGAATCGCGCAAAGATTCATGCAAATGCTGGAACAGGGATTCATCGACGAGGTCTTAGCCCTGCGAGATAGAAGTGACCTGCACGCCGGGTTGCCGTCTATACGTGCAGTGGGCTACCGCCAAGTCTGGGATTATCTGGACGGCAAGCTGACAGCGACCGAGATGCAGGAGCGCGGCATCATTGCTACGCGCCAATTGGCCAAACGTCAGTTCACCTGGTTGCGCGGTTGGGATGATCTACATTGGCTGGACAGCCTGGACTGCGACAATCTGCCGCGCGCCTTGAAATACTTGGGATCGGTCTCCATATTGAGCTGAGTCCCGGAAATTGCCGTCTATCCTATGGGTATGGCGACATCGCCATCTAATTTTTGTATCTATTTTTTTATCCTTACAGGAGTGCGGCACATGTCAAAAGGGCATTCGCTACAAGACCCTTACTTGAATACTTTGCGTAAAGAGAAGGTTGGCGTTTCCATCTACCTGGTCAACGGTATCAAGCTGCAGGGGACTATCGAGTCGTTCGACCAGTTCGTGATCCTGCTGAAAAACACCGTGAGCCAAATGGTTTACAAACACGCTATCTCGACAGTCGTCCCAGTACGTCCGATCCGTCTGCCTAGCGCGAGCGAATCTGATCTGGCAGACGCTGAGCCAGGTAACGCTTGATAGGAGTCTCCTTTGTTCTTTGAGCGCCACGGTGGTGGTGAACGGGCGATCCTCGTTCACTTGGAAGTTCAGGACCCTGAGGCGCACGAAGATCCGCAGGAGTTCCAGGAGTTAGCAGTATCGGCTGGCGCCGAGACCGTCGCGTTTTTCAACGTGCCGCGTCATCGGCCTTCGGCCAAGTACCTGATTGGCAGTGGCAAGGTCGAGGAGTTGCGCGACCTGGTCAAGGCCGAGAAGGTCGACATTGTGATTTTCAATCACGTCCTCACGCCCAGTCAGGAGCGTAACCTCGAACGCGTGTTCGAGTGTCGCGTGCTTGACCGTACCGGGCTGATTCTCGACATCTTCGCTCAACGCGCCCGTACCCATGAAGGCAAGCTGCAGGTCGAACTGGCCCAGCTTGATCACATGAGCACGCGTCTTGTGCGCGGCTGGACCCACCTTGAGCGTCAAGGTGGCGGCATTGGTATGCGCGGGCCGGGTGAAACCCAGCTCGAAACCGACCGCCGTCTGTTGCGTATCCGCATCAGCCAGATCAAGTCGCGTCTGAAAAAAGTCCGCAGCCAACGTGAACAGTCCCGTAGAGGGCGCCAACGCGCCGATATTCCTACGGTGTCGCTGGTGGGGTATACCAACGCCGGTAAGTCCACGTTGTTCAATGCGGTCACGCAGTCAGACGTATTTGCCGCAGATCAATTGTTCGCCACGCTCGACCCGACCTTGCGCCGCGTTGACCTGGACGACCTGGGGCCGATCGTACTGGCCGATACCGTGGGCTTTATTCGTCACTTGCCGCACAAGCTTGTTGAAGCATTCCGGTCTACGCTCGAAGAGTCGAGCAATTCGGATTTGCTGCTGCACGTGATCGACGCGCATGAGCCCGAGCGCATGCAGCAGATCGAACAGGTGATGATCGTCCTCAACGAGATTGGCGCGCAGGACTTGCCGATCCTTGAGGTCTACAACAAAATCGATTTGCTTGAAGGTGTAGAGCCGCAGATCCAGCGTGATGCCGATGGCAAACCGCAGCGGGTCTGGTTGTCGGCCCGTGAAAACCAAGGTCTGGAGCTGCTTGAGCAGGCCATTGCCGAGTTGTTGGGCAGTGATTTGTTCGTTGGCACCTTGCGCTTGCCGCAACGTTTTGCTCGACTGCGTGCACAGTTCTTCGAACTGGGGGTTGTGCAAAAAGAAGCGCATGACGATGAGGGCTCCAGTTTGTTGGACGTACGCCTGCCGCGTTCCGAGCTCAATCGCTTGGTCAGCCGTGAAGGGATGCAACCGCTGGAATTCATCGAAGAACACACTTTGCAATAAAAGCCTCCTAAAGCGGCCGTGCCGCTGTGGTAGGCATTCTGTAGCATTGGTCGGCGCGCCGTGGGCGCGTCTTTGCTTTATCAGATGGAGAGCGCTATGGCTTGGAATGAGCCGGGTGGCAACTCGAACAATCAAGATCCCTGGGGTAGCAAACGCCCTAAAAATGGCGACCGCAAGGGACCACCGGATCTCGACGAGGCCTTCCGAAAGCTGCAGGAAAGCCTGAATGGGTTGTTCGGTGGTGGAAAAAAACGTACCGGTGGCGGTGGCAACGAAGGTGGCTCAGGCGGTAAGAGCGCCGGCTTCGGTGTGCTCGGCCTGGTACTGGTCGTTATGGCAGCCGTCTGGCTGTACAGCGCGGTTTATGTGGTCGACGAGCAGGAGCAAGCCGTCGTGCTGCGCCTGGGCAAGTACTACGACACGGTAGGTCCGGGTCTGAACATCTACTTGCCGCCGTTCGATAAAAAGTACATGGAAAACGTAACGCGTGAGCGTGCGTACACCAAGCAGGGCCAGATGCTCACTGAAGACGAAAACATCGTCGAAGTGCCGCTGACCGTGCAGTACAAAATCAGCAACCTGCGCGACTACGTGCTGAACGTTGATCAACCGGAAGTCAGCCTGCAGCAAGCCACAGACAGTGCCTTGCGTCACGTCGTGGGTTCCACGTCGATGGACCAGGTGTTAACCGATGGCCGTGAACAAATGGCCGTAGAGATCAAGGAGCGCCTGCAGCGTTTCCTCGATACCTACAAAACCGGTATTACGGTGACTCAGGTCAACGTACAAAACGCTGCTGCACCGCGTGAAGTACAAGAAGCCTTTGACGACGTGATCCGTGCCCGTGAAGACGAGCAGCGTGCCCGCAACCAGGCCGAAAGCTACGCCAATGGCGTGGTTCCGGAAGCCCGTGGTCAGGCACAGCGCATCATCGAAGATGCCAACGGTTACCGCGATGAAGTGGTGTCTCGCGCCAAGGGTGAAGCTGACCGCTTTACCAAGCTGGTGGCCGAGTACCGCAAAAATCCTGACGTGACCCGTGACCGTCTGTACCTGGACACCATGCAGGATGTCTTCAGCAACACCAGCAAAGTACTCGTGACCGGCAACAAAAACGGCCAGAGCAACCTGCTGTACTTGCCGTTGGACAAAATGATTGAAGGCCGTACTGGCGGCAGCAACTCGGTAACGGGTTCGGCAGCTGCGGCGAGCAGTTCTGATGCTGGCACGCACATCAACACGGATCTGCCGACACCACCGCGTACCAGGGAGAGTCGCTGATGAGCAATAAATCGCTGGTCGCCCTTATTGTTGCCGTTGTTGTGGCGATCGTTGCCTGGAACAGCTTCTACATCGTCTCGCAAACCGAACGTGCCGTGCTGTTGCGCTTCGGCCGTGTGGTTCAGGCCGATGTTCAGCCAGGCCTGCACGTGAAGATCCCTTACGTTAACCAGGTGCGCAAGTTTGACGCCCGCCTGATGACGCTGGATGCACCGACGCAGCGTTTCCTGACGCTGGAAAAGAAAGCGGTCATGGTCGATGCCTTCGCCAAGTGGCGTGTGAAAGATGCCGAGCGCTTCTACACCGCGACTTCGGGCATGAAGCAGATTGCTGACGAGCGCCTGTCGCGTCGTCTGGAATCGGGCCTGCGTGACCAGTTCGGTAAGCGCACCCTGCACGAAGTGGTGTCGGGTGAGCGTGATGCATTGATGGCTGACATCACTGCATCGCTGAACAAAATGGCTGAGAAAGAGCTGGGTATTGAAGTGGTCGACGTTCGCGTCAAGGCCATTGACCTGCCCAAAGAAGTAAACCGCAGCGTTTTCGAACGTATGAGCACCGAGCGTGAGCGTGAAGCACGTGAGCATCGGGCCAAGGGTAACGAGCTGGCAGAAGGCATTCGTGCTGACGCCGACCGTCAACGTCGTGTTCTGCTGGCTGAGGCGTATCGCCAGTCCGAAGAAGCACGCGGTGATGGCGATGCCCAGGCTGCTGCGATTTACTCCAAGGCTTACGGTCAGGACCAGGAGTTCTACAAGTTCTATCGCAGCCTGCGCGCTTACCGCGAAAGCTTTGCGAACAAGAGCGACGTACTGGTTCTGGACCCAAGCAGCGAGTTCTTCCGCTACCTGGACAAGTCCAAGCCGCAGTAACGCTGTAACCCTGCAGGAGCGATCTTTTGATCTTGAAAGCTCGCTCCTGCAGCAAAAAAGCATCCTGTACACGCACTCCGCCGGGCGGGCAAATTGCCTCGCGGGGTGATCCTTTTAGAAAACGTGTGTATGATGCGGCAGCCGGGAAATTCCCGGCTTTTTTGCGTCTGCATGTTTGATTGACCGGATGGCTGTGACAGCATCGGTAGATTTTTCGAGGAATGTGCTGAGCCTGTCATTCAGGCTTTTTTGCTGTGCGCGCTAAAGACGCAGCCACGTTCTGCTTTACTCAAGGCTTGCCTGCTGGCTGGCCACCCGGATCATAGGGGAATGGCGTAATGGCAACGGTAGACCGCTGGCTTCTGCCAGATGGCATCGAAGAAGTACTTCCACCAGAGGCTGCGCGCATTGAAGTCGCGCGGCGTCAGGTGTTGGATCTGTTCCAGAGCTGGGGCTATGAGTTCGTCGTCACCCCGCATATCGAATACCTGGAGTCCCTGCTGACAGGGGCTGGCCAGGATCTCGACCTGCGGACCTTTAAGGTTATTGACCCCAAGACGGGTCGCCAGATGGGTTTTCGTGCCGACATCACGCCGCAAGTGGCGCGCATTGATGCGCATACCTTGCGTCATGAAGGCCCGAGCCGTCTGTGCTACGCCGGCAGCGTCCTGCATGCTCAACCGCGTGCATTGTCGTCCTCGCGCAGCCCGATCCAGTTGGGCGCCGAGTTGTATGGCGATGCCAGCCCGAGCAGCGACGTAGAAGTCATCAGCTTGATGCTGGCCATGCTGCAACTGGCCGATGTGCCGGATGTGCACATGGACCTGGGACATGTCGGCATTTACCGTGGGCTGGCCCGTGCGGCCAACCTGTCGGTTGAAGTGGAACAACAATTGTTCGACGCCCTGCAACGCAAGGCGATCGACGAAGTAACAGCCTTGACCGAAGGTTTGCCGGCCGATCTGGCTGACATGCTTCAGGCATTGGTGGGTTTGTGTGGCGGCCGTGAAGTGCTGGTTGCTGCGCGTGAGCGTCTGGCCAAGGCTCCGGCTGAGGTGATGGCTGCTCTGGACGACTTGCAGGCCATTGCCGAGCGGTTGTCGGTGCGTTTCCCGCAGTTGCCGCTGTATTTTGACCTGGGTGAGTTACGTGGGTATCACTACCACACAGGTGTGGTGTTTGCGGTGTTTGTTCCGGGCGTTGGGGATTCCATCGCCCAGGGCGGTCGTTATGACGATATCGGTGCTGTGTTTGGGCGTGCCCGTCCGGCGACCGGTTTTTCGACCGATTTGAAAACCCTGGTAACCCTGGGGCGTGCTGAGGTTCAGCTACCGTCTGGCGGTATCTGGATGCCTGACAGCACAGATGCGGCACTCTGGCAGCAGGTTTGCCAGCTTCGCAGTGAAGGTCAGCGTGTGGTTCAGGCATTGCCTGGCCAGCCACAGACCGCCGCCCGTGATGCGGACTGCGACCGCCAATTGATTCAGCAGAACGGCTTGTGGCACGTCGTGCCGCTGGCTTCTTGAGTTTTCCTGCCGGCGGTTGCCGGCACCAAGTTTGCGCGAATGAGGACAAGTGTTATGGGTAAGAATGTCGTAGTCCTGGGCACCCAGTGGGGTGATGAGGGCAAAGGCAAGATCGTTGATCTGCTGACCGAACATGCTGCCGCTGTAGTGCGCTACCAAGGTGGCCACAACGCTGGCCACACCTTGGTGATCGACGGCGAAAAAACCGTTCTGCACCTGATTCCGTCGGGCGTATTGCGCGAAGGCGTGCAGTGCCTGATCGGCAACGGTGTGGTGGTTGCTCCAGACGCTCTGTTGCGTGAAATCATCAAGCTGGAAGAGAAAGGCGTACCGGTGCGTGAGCGCCTGCGTATCAGCCCGTCCTGCCCGCTGATCCTGTCGTTCCACGTTGCACTGGACCAGGCCCGTGAAAAAGCCCGTGGCGAGCTGAAGATCGGTACAACCGGTCGCGGCATTGGCCCGGCATACGAAGACAAGGTTGCACGTCGCGGTCTGCGCGTTGGCGATCTGCTGAACATGCCGCGTTTCGAAGCCAAACTGCGTGAACTGGTGGATTACCACAACTTCATGCTGGTGGGTTACTACAAAGACACCGCCATCGACTTCGACAAGACGCTTGCCGAGTGCAAAGAATACGCTGAGCTGCTCAAGCCGCTGATGCTGGACGTGACCGCTGAGCTGCACGACCTGCGTCGCGCTGGCAAAGACATCATGTTCGAAGGCGCTCAAGGTTCGCTGCTGGACATCGACCACGGTACCTACCCGTACGTGACCAGCTCCAACACCACCGCCGGTGGCGTTGCGACCGGTTCGGGCGTTGGCCCGATGTTCCTGGACTACATCCTGGGCATCACCAAGGCTTACACCACTCGCGTGGGTTCGGGCCCGTTCCCGACTGAGCTGTTCGACGACGTCGGCGCTCACCTGGCCAAACAAGGTCACGAGTTCGGTGCAACCACCGGCCGTGCCCGTCGTTGCGGCTGGTTCGACGCCGTTATCCTGCGTCGCGCTATCGATGTGAACAGCATCTCGGGTATCTGCCTGACCAAGCTGGACGTACTCGACGGTCTGGAAACCATCAACATCTGCGTTGGCTACAAAGATGCAGACGGCAACGAAGTGGCGCCAACCGACGCTGACAGCTACGTAGGCCTGCAGCCTGTGTACGAAGAAGTACCGGGCTGGACTGAATCGACCGTGGGTGCCAAAACCCTGGAAGAGCTGCCAGAAAACGCCCGTGCTTACATCAAGCGCGTAGAAGCACTGATCGGCGCGCCGATCGACATCGTCTCGACAGGTCCGGACCGCAACGAAACCATCGTTCTGCGTCACCCGTTCGCGTAACACCTCGCGATGCAAAACAAAGGGCCCTTCGGGGCCCTTTGTTGTTTTAGCCAGATCCACGGCATGACCCTTGCTTCAAAAACCTCATAAGCGTGCCATCAAAATAATGGCACCGTTGTGGAGGGGTTTTCTGTGTCTGCCGTACTCTCATTGTTACAAAGCCGTTTATTGCGGCCGGTATTCGTTACCCTCGGTATCGCTCTTTTGGTGCAAGTGCTGGTGGCTGTCGCACTGACGCGGAGCACGGTCACGGCCCTGGAGTCTGATCTGGATGCGGGGCTGAGTGCAGACAGCAAACAGTTGGCGGCCGAACTGGAGTTGGCCGGGCGTGAGGTCAAGAGCAACCTGGACGGGTTGTCGGTCAGCACTCGCCAGCGCCTGACCGCAGGCCTGGAGCCGCGCCTTAAAGACGAACAGATGCAGCTCTGGGAAATGCTTGAGCAGAGCCTCAAAGACTCCGCGAACGACATGGCGCAGCTGCTGGCGGCCGTTTCGTCCCGGGCCATTTGGGACAACGATGTGCCAACCCTGTCGGACTTCGCTCGGCGTGCCCAGCGCAATCCCAATGTGCTGTTCGTGGTGTATGACGATGCCTCGGGGCAGCATCTGACGCGCTACCTCAACCGTGATAACCCGATCAATAAAGCCCTGCTGGAAAAGGGCAAGGGCGAGCGCGCGCTGGATAAAGTCCTCGATGCTGCGCGCAACGATCCGGCGGTGTATTACCTCGAAGCGCCCATCAGCCCCAACGGCGTTGTGATCGGCAAAGTGTTGATGGGCGTTTCTACTGCCTCGATCGAACAGTCTCTGGCGGCGCTGGATCAGCGTTTTGCGTCGTTGATTGTGAACAGTGATCAGTTGGTCGACGACAGCCTGCAAGGCGCGGCCAGCGAAAGCTCCAAAGCCCTGGGCGCGCGTTTGCAGTCGGCGCAGGCAGCGGCCGCACAAATGCAGGTCAATACCGCGCATACCGTACGTGAGGCAGCAGAAGCGCTGCGCTGGCGTATCGGTTTGAGCCTGGCGCTGGTGGGGCTTGGCGTGTTGCTGGTACTGGCGGTGGTGTTGGGGCGGCGCGTGGTGAGCAAGTTACTGCTGCTTAACGCAGCCTTGAATGACCTGGCGGCAGGCGAGGGTGACCTGACCAAGCGCGTAGGCCTGAACAGCAAAGACGAGATTGGCGACATGGCGGCAGCGGTTGACCGTTTTGTCGACAAGTTGCAGCCCATCGTGCGTGAAGCGGGGGATGTGGCCCAGCGCACCGGAGTCGAGATTGGCGTGATGACGATGCGCAATGCCGGGGCGGATGCGGCGGCGCAGTTGCAGCGCGATGAAGTGGCGCAAAGCCTTGAGGCGCTGTCGACCATGGCTGATGCGGCGCAGTCTGAAAGCCAGGCGATGCAGGCGGCGCTGCGCCAAGTGGTGGACATTCGTCAGGCGACTGACGAAAACACCCGCACCTCGGCGCAAGTGGGCGGCTTGATTGAAGCGCTGGCCGGGCAAGTGGGCGAGGGCGCCAAAGTGATTGAGCGGCTGGCGCAGCAAAGCGAGCAGATCGAAGTGGTGCTGACGGTGATCCATGGCATCGCTGAGCAGACCAACCTGCTGGCGTTGAACGCCGCCATTGAAGCGGCGCGGGCAGGCGAGACGGGGCGCGGCTTTGCGGTAGTGGCCGATGAAGTCCGCGCCTTGGCGAGCAAAACGCAAAGCTCTACCGGTGATATTCAGGCGCACATCGTGGCCTTGCAGCAGGGCGCGAAAGAAGCGGTCGCGGCGATTGCGCAGGCCGGGCGGCAGGCGGACGAAGGCCTGGCGGTGCTGCGCGGCAGTGTGAAATTGCAAAAAACCGTGCAGGCCTCGGTTGAGCAAGTGCACACAGCCATAGACGATGCGACCAAAGCCGCAGCGCATCAGGCTCAGGGCGCCCATGCAGTGCGTGGGCGGGTCGAAGTGATCCATGCCCAGGCCGAACGCGCGGCCGAGGCCGTCACGCAGACCACGGCCAGCGGCAAGGTGCTGGATAGCCTGGCAGGGCAGTTGAAGGCCAGTTTGGGGCAGTTCAGGGCTTAAAATCAAAAGCCCCTCTCCCTAGCCCACTCCCGGAGGGAGAGGGGACTGATTGGGGGATCTTGGTGATGGTGTGCGGTCTGCAAGCAATGGCGTTGAATCCGAAACCACCTCGGTAAAGCTCCCTCTCCCCCGGGAGAGGGTTGGGGTGAGGGCTGGCGGGTTACGCACAAGCGCATTCATGGCGAGCATTAATCAGTTAGTAGCGAGTCCACCAGCGCACGGGCCATCTCCATGCTGTGAATAACATTCCACAGCTGCTCGGCTTCAAGGCCTGAAAGGTGGGCGCTGATGTCGTCGGCGTTTAACTCTGCGCCTTTAAGCAGCAGCGAAACGTGTTCAAGCGCGTCTCGTGCGGGAATACCGGGGTGGGTGGCGAACAGCAGCGTGCCGCGATGGGCGCTGGTGTGAAAGGCATCGAGGGGTGGGTCTGGGACGATTTTATTCATGTGCGCATACCTTGAGCAGTCTGGAAGAGGCTGCCACTGCCCGCTGTCATACGGAAAGGGTGGCAACTGCATGCGGGTGACAGACCGGGAAGGTATGCAAGCCCGGTGCACTCGAAAGTGCCCCGCACACAGCCGCCATAACGCGTGCTGGCATTACCTTGTTCGCAGTCTGTCAAAACCGGCCACTGAAATCAGTGACCCGTCGAGACTATCCGCGCAGTTCCAGCGCCACAAGGCGGTGAGGATTCTCTAGGAAAGGTCCTGCGAATGAAAGAGACGAAGCCGGTGCAGGCGTTGCGAATTGTGTGGGAAAAAGCCCCTCACCCTAGCCCTCTCCCAGAGGGAGAGGGGACTGATTGGGGGATCTTGGAGATGATTTGCGGTCTGCAAGCAATGGTGTTGAATCCGAAACCACCTCGGTAAAGCTCCCTCTCCCTCCGGGAGTGGGTTGGGGTGAGGGCGGCTTCAGCGGCTCAAATACATCCGCGTGGTCAGCAAATACACCGGCAAGCCCGACACCACGATCAACAGCGCGGCATAAGGCGCCGCCGCCGCAAACTCTACATTCGAGGTGTGTGCCCACACTTGGGTGGCCAAAGTGTTAAGCCCGGTGGGGCTCAGCAGCAAGGTGGCGGTCAGCTCTTTCATGGCGTCGAGAAACACCAGCGCAAACGCTGCGCCCAACGCCGGGAAGATAATCGGCAAGGTCACCCGGCAAAACGCCGAGAACGACGAGGCGCCCAAGGTGCGGGCGGCTTCTTCCAGTTGCGGGGCGGCCTTGTTCAGCGCGGTGCGGATCGGTGCCTGCGCCAAGGGCAAAAACAGCAGCGCATACGCCACCAGCAGCAACGCCGAGGTCTGATACAGCGCCGGCACGTAATGCAGCGAGAAGTACACCAGCGCCAGGGCAATGACCAGGCCCGGCAGGGCGTGCAGCAGGTACGGCAGGCGTTCGGCCCAGATCGCCAGTTGGCCTTTGTAACGCACCACCAGCAACCCCACCGGCACCGCCAGCACCAGACACAAGGCTGCACCGCCCAACGACAAGGCCAGCGACGAGAACAGCGCCTCGCCAATCGCCGCTATCGGGAAGGCCGCCGAGCTGCCCTTGATCAGCCAGTACGCCAGCATGCCCAGCGGGATGCCGCTGCCAATCACCGCCAGCAGCAGGCAATACACTTGCCCCACCAGCGACCACTTGCCCAACCGTACCTGCTCGGCGCGCCGTGCTGCGCCCTGGCCGATGCGAATGTGGCGGCCTTTGCCGCGCACTTTCAGCTCCAGCCACAACAGGCTCAGGCACATCACCAGCAGCACCGCCGACAGCATCGCCGCATTGGCGTTGCTGAATTCCAGTTCAAATTGCTGGTAGATCGCGGTGGTGAAGGTTTGCAGACCGATGATCGACAGCGCGCCAAATTCCACCAGCATGTGCAAGGCAATCAGCAGCGAGCCGGCCAGGAGCGAAGGCCAAAGCAGCGGCAGGGTGATCTTGAAAAATACCCCCCAACGGTTCTGCCCCAGGGTACGCGCTGATTCTTCCAGGGCCGGGTCAAGGTTGCGCAGGGTAGCGGCGACCGGCAGAAAGATCAGCGGGTATTTGGACAGGCTCATCACCAAAATGGCCCCGCCCAGGCCTTCAAAGCTGGCGCTGAGGGATACCCAGGTGAAGCTGCTGACGAACGCCGGGACGGCAAACGGCAAGCACAGGATCACGCCCCACAGGCGCCGCCCCGGCAAGTTGCTGCGTTCCAGCAACCAGGCCAGCGACAGGCCGACCACGGCGCAGGTCACGGTGACGCCCACCATCAGCAGCAGCGTGTTGCGCATCAGGCCGAACACATACGGCCGCCACAACAGGCTCAACGCCTGCGTCCAGCCGGCTTGCCAGGCTTTGGTGGCGACATACAGCAGCGGCAACAGGCTGAGCCCGACCAGCAGCAGGACGGGCAGCAGCAGCCAGATCGACGGCCTTTTGCGCTTCAGGGTGTGGCGCACAGGGTGGGCAGTGGCGAGCATCAGAGCAGGCCGGTTTCGCGTTCGAGGTCCAGCGCTTCTTCGGCGTTGCCCAGGTCAGCCGGGGTGATTTTCGGCGCTTGCAGCTCTTCGAATGGCTTAAGACCACGGTCCGACACCATGCCTTTGCGCATCGGGTATTCGGCGGTGGTGTTGGTGATCACTCGCTGGCCTTCTTCGCTGGCCATGTAGGCGAGCAATTGCTGGGCTTCTTTGGGGTGCTTGCTGGCTTTGATCACGCCTGCGCTGGACACGGTGATCAAGCCGCCCGCATCACCGTCGGTGAAGTAGTGCAGTTTGGAGTCCAGTTTGCCTTTCTCTTTTTCCAGGGCGAACCAGTAGTAGTTGTTCACCAGCACGGTGGCGACTTCGCCGTTTTCCACTGCTTTGAGTGCAACCATGTTGTTGGTGTAGGTTTTGCCGAAGGCGCGCAGCCCGGTCAGCCATTCTTCTGCGGCGTCGCGGCCGTGCAGTTTAATGATGGCCACAGCCTGTTCCTGAAAGGCGCCGCTAGTGGGGACGAAGCCGACTTTGCCTTGCCATTCAGGGTTGGCGAAATCGAGTACCGATTTGGGCAGGTCTTCTTCCTTGATCAACTTGGGGTTGAACGCCACGACGCGGGTGCGGGCGGTCACGCCGATCCAGGTGCCATTGGCGGCCACGTATTCTTTGGGCAGCGCTTGCAGGGTGCTGTCGTCGGCCTTGGCCAGAAAGCCTTGCTCGCCCAGGTTGTTCAGGGGCGGCGATTCTTCTGCGTAAAACACGTCTGCCGGGGAGCGGTCGCCTTCTTCCATGATCTGGCTGGCCAGCTGGTTGCTGCTGCCCTTGCGCACGTTGACGTGAATGCCGGTTTTGGCTTCAAAGGCGGCGGCCAGGTTATCGCCCACTTCTTTGTGCTGGCCGTTGTACAGCGTCAGGGTGACGGGGTCGGCTGCGTAGGCGGGGGAGGTCAGTGCAAGACCGAGGATGGAGAGCGTCAGGCCGCGCAGTAGAGATGTCGCAAGCCGGGTATTTCGGAGCATCATTCGCTGGGTTCCTCACTTTGGTACTACAAAACTTGTAACAATAATAAACGATATTGTTTCTCAAGTGCGGACCGGGCGAGGAGAGGTAGGCAGGAGGAGTGCAAAAGAAGGGAAATGCAGCCAGGGGCTGCATCTCATGCTGGCTTAGAACGCGACCCGTGCTTCCACGAAAAGGTTTTGGTCGCTGAGCTTGCCTTTTAGTTGTTCATCTCTGGCGTTGATGCGGTTGGCAAAGGAGTTGCGGCCTGTTTCAACTTTGCCCATGTCGACATAGCGATAGCCTAAGCCCAGGCTCGTTGTTTCAGTCAGCTTGGCGGTCGCGCCAAGTCCTGCGCTGTAGGCAAAGTTATTCTGGCGTTTGTTCTCGAAGCGCCGGCTTTTATTGCCTTGATACCCTTCGGCATCTATCTGAGCTACACCGGCGCCGACCGTGCCGTAGAACGACAGCCAATCATTTACTGCAAAGTCTTTGTAAGCATTGAGCATCAGGCGTTGGCTATCAATCTTGAGCCGGTTCACGTTGGCCTCGAAAGGAGCCCAGTGGGAGTCAAAGTTGGCATGGGTGCGCGAGGTGTATTCACCTTCAAGGCGCCAGCCGCCCGAAAACGCATGGCCCAATGCCAATGATCCAGAAATGCGTTTATTGCTGTCGGGGTTGGACACGCGGTCGGTGACGCGAGGGCTGGTTAACAGTGCGTCAGAGAGTTTTTGATGGGCGCTGTTGAGCTTGGCCGAGCCATACCACTCCCCAGCTTGTGCTGCAGGAATGCAAAATGCCGTAAGTATTAGTGCCAGGCAGGTGTTGTTCATAGTGCTGACTCATCTTATTGGAATAGAAGAGTCGCATTCTCATTGAGGTGTCTTGCCGAAATGGATAAGACGAATCTGATTGTTCTGTGAGACAGGTTATTTTTTGTGCAGTATTTGAGAGTTCGATGGAGCGCAGTTGCAGGGGATGTGCATTTAGAATGCCGGAAACTAAAAAGCCCGCTTTCGCGGGCTTTTTGAGTGGTTTCACAACCGTAGGCTGTAAACCTGAATTGGTGCCCAGAAGAAGACTCGAACTTCCACGGCCTTGCGGCCACCAGCACCTGAAGCTGGCGTGTCTACCAATT
>NZ_WIWK01000132.1:0-15342 GCF_009600165.1 Pseudomonas sp. FSL R10-0399 | reverse complement strand
GTTTCGCTGGGCCAGCGGGCTGGCAGCGGGGCTGGTCATGGCCGTGTTGGGCTACGGCGGCCTGGAGTACGTGCCGCGTTGGTCTGACACCCATCACACCGGGGTCGGTCAGCGCCAGCAATGGCTGTTGAGCGACGGCACGCGGGTGACGCTGAACAGCGCCACGGCGTTGTCCGTGGATTTCACCGCCAGCCAGCGCACCATCACGCTGCGCAAAGGTGAAGCGCTGTTTGAACTGGCGAACGATCCGGCCCGGCCCTTTGTAGTTGAGGCCGGTCAGGACCGGGTGCAGGCCAAGGAGGCGACGTTCAGTGTGCGCCGTGACGCCGATCAGACCCGCGTGCTGGTGGCCAACGGCGCGGCGCAGGTTGAACATCAGGCCCAGACTCTGGAGCTGCGCCCCAATCAGCAAGCGCTGTATCACGCTGGCCAGCCCGTTGCCGAGCGCCAGCAGGTGGATGCCAACGCGCTGACGGCGTGGCATCGCGGCAAACTGATTTTCAACCGCAAGCCGTTGCAGGAAGTGCTCAGCGAGCTGGAGCGTTACCAGTACGGGCGCATTGTGCTGCCGGACACTGACTTGGGCGCGATGCAGATCAGCGGGGTGTTTGACCTCAATGATCCGCACAATCTGCTGCACACCCTTGAGCAGCGTTACGGGCTCAACATCACCTATTTGCCGTTTGTGGCGTGGGTGCACTGAAAATAATTTTACGCGGGCACTGCAAGATCCTGTCGGGCATATCGTCGTACTAAGACCAAGAGCGAATCCGTTCTCATTAGCGATATAAAAACCCAGACAAGGATTAACACCGCAATGGTCCAGCCCATCAAACAGCCGCGCGGCGCACGCCCCACCGACCAACGACTGCGTCAAACGCTGATGGCCACCACGTTGCTGGCAAGCCTGGCGGGCACGTTCCACGCCACTGCGCACGCGGCACCGGCAACAGCGCCCAACGCCTCGGTGAGCACCCGCCAGGTCAACGTTGCCGTCCCGGCCCAAGACCTCGACCAGGCGCTGACGCAGTTTGCTGATCAGGCTGACTTGCACCTGTTGTTCACCTCTGCCGAAGTGGCCGGGCTGCACAGCCCTGCGCTGGACGGCCAGATGAGCATTGAACAGGCGCTGCAAGCCCTGTTGGCGGGCAGCGGCCTGAACTGGCAGTTCAGCGACGCGCGCACGGTGATTGTGCGCAAGCCGGACACGGCGGCAAAAGGGCTGCAACTCAAGGCGCTGGAAGTCAGTGTGGGCGCGCGCACCAGCACCGCCATCAGTGAAATTCCCGGTACGGTCTGGGTGGTGGATCAGGTGCAACTGCAAGAGCAACTGGACACCGGCGTCACCCTCAAAGAAGCCATTGGCAAGTTGGTGCCGGGCCTGGATCTGGCCCCCGAAGGCCGCAGCAATTACGGCCAGAATATGCGCGGGCGCAATGTTTTGGTGATGATCGACGGCGTGAGCCAAAACAGCTCGCGCGGCCTGTCGCGGCAGTTCGACAGCATCTCGCCGTTTAACGTGGAGCGGGTTGAAGTGTTGTCGGGCGCCAGCGCGTTATACGGCGGCGGCGCCACGGGCGGGATCATCAATATCGTGACCAAAAAAGGCGCCCCCGGCCCGGCCCAGTTTGAAACCGAAGTGTCGGGCACCAGCGGTTTTAACAAGAGCGATGACCTGTCGAGCCGTATCTCGCAATCGGTGAGCGGCGGGACCGATCGGGTGCACGGCCGCCTGGGGATTTCCGGCGAGCAGAACAAAGCGTTTTACGACGGTAAAGGCGACCAGATCTTTATCGACAACACCCAGACTGACTTGCAGTACAACCGCACGCTGGACCTGATGGGCAGCCTGGCGATCAAGCTCGATGACGTGCAAGACCTTGACCTGCTGGCGCAGTATTACGACTCGGGCAACAACGGTAACACCGGGCTTTACTTCCCCAACCTGCACGACAAGGCACCGTCCAATCTGGAAGATGCCGAGATCCGCAGCGGCTACCACACCGACCTCGAGCCCCGCTCCAAGCGCCTGCTGTTCAACGCCAACTATCACCACAGTGACCTGCTGGGCCAGGACTTCTACTTGCAGGGCTCGTACCGCAAGGAAGACAACAATTTCTTCCCGTTCCCGTATTACAACGCGGGCAAACCCCAAGGCGTCAACGGCGTTTACTTCGCCGCCTCGCAACAGAATTTTGAAGTCACCAGCCTCAAGGCGCTGTTCGCCAAACAATGGGACAGCGTGAAGCTGACCTATGGCGTGGACCTGGACCGTGAGCGTTTTAACGCCACGCAAAGCGTGTTCAATTCGGCCATTTCTTCCGAGAGCGGCGGGCTGGATCTGGACACCCAAAGCAAAGCCCCGCGTTACCCGAGCTACCGCGTCGACGGCCACTCGGTGTATGCCCAGGCGGACTGGAAGCTCACCGACGCCCTGACGTTGTCCGGTGGCGCACGCCGCCAGCAAATGGACGTAGACGTAGGGGTGTTCAAAGGCATCCCCGGTGGCAGCAACGATTACGCGGTCAACCTGTTCAACCTGGGCGCCATTTATGACTTCAAGAACGGCCACCAGACCTGGATCAACTACAGCGAAGGCTTTGACCTGCCGGACCCAGCCAAGTATTACGGCAAGGCGGGCTTGAGCGTTAAAGACAATCCGCTGGCCGGGATCAAGAGCCGTCAGGTCGAAACCGGCTGGCGTTTTGCCGATGTGGACTGGGACGCGCAGGCAGCGGTGTATTACATCTGGTCTGACAAAGTCATCACCACCGACAGCGCGACGCTGACCATTGATGTGGCCGATAAAAAGAGCCGCGACTTTGGTTTCGAAGGTGCGCTGACCCGTCACTTCAACAACGGCTGGGATGCGGGCGGCACATTGCATCTGGTGCGTTCCGAAGAGGAAGACGCCGATGGCGACTGGATGAAGCGCGATGCCCGTTACGCGTCGTTGTCCAAATCAACGGCGTTCGTGGGCTGGCATGGGGACGGTCGTAATGTTCGTTTGCAGGGCAACCACGCCTTCACGCTCAAGGACGATTCTGACCACAAAATCAGCGGCTACACCACGTTCGATTTGATGGGCAGCCAAGAGACAGCATTCGGCACCTTCAGCGCCGGTATCCAGAACCTGCTGGACAAGGAGTACAGCACGGTCTGGGGCCAGCGTGCCGCGTTGTTCTACTCACCGACTTACGGCCCGGAGTACCTGTATGACTACCAAGGGCGGGGCCGGACGTACACCTTGACTTGGTCGATGGCGTACTGAGTGCAAACAGGCTGCGAAAGGGCCAAGCCCTTCGCAGCCTGTGGCATCGACTGCGTTTACTGAGGCGCTACACCGCCAAAGCGGGTGCCCATGAGGGTGACGAAGTCCTCGAGGCTCATTTTCTCCCCGTTGAAATTCACCACACCGGCGGCGTAGTTGAGCGACGCCAAAATGTTGCTGCCCTCAACGTTCGCCAGCCCGGTTTGCACCGCCATGACGCCCGCCAGTTCGCTGGTCATGTTGGCGACCTGGGCGATTTGTTTCGGGTCAGTCTGGCCGGCCAATTGCGCCTGAACGCTCGCCAGATCAGCAATCATGGGCTTGGACAGCTGCAGTTTGGCATCCAGCGAGGTCAGCATTTGCTTCACCACATCGAGCGGCGGTAGATCGAACGAAGCGGGCTGCGCCAGGCTGGTCGTGATGCTCAGTTGGCTCTCGCCGTTGGTGGTTTTGATGTTGAGTTTTTCCAGCGCCAGATTCGGCTTGGCCGCCAGCAGCGTGCTGACATCGGCTTGCACTTGGGTGTCTTCGGCCGGAGTCAGTTGCACCTTGGGCAGGGTGCCGTCGGCTTGTGGCTGGAACTTGTTCTGGTAGATCTGCAACAGCGACTGCATCGCTGGAATGTCCAGGTTGCTGGCAGACATGACCATTTCTGCGCTGCCCACGGGCTTGTCGTTGAATGTGACGTCACCCAGGCTGTAGGTCAGGCGCCCGGACATCAGGCGGTCTTTGGCCGAGGCGGAACCGGTGTATTCAAAGTTTTTGACCTTGAGCACAGACTGGGCCGCGCCGGAGGTCAGTTGCGCTTCGCTCAGCTCCAGCACGTTCTGGCCCAGGTAGAAACCGTAGGTGCTTTTGTTCAGGTCGCTGGCCAGGGTCAGCCCGCTCAGCTCGATCGACACCGGTGCGGTATCGGCAGGCGTCGCCAGGAGCTTGAGGTAGTCCATGTAGCCTTTGGCTTTGAGGTGCTGGGCGCCTTCATCGGTTTGGGCGCTAAGGTTCAGGCCCGAGAAACTGATGCGGGTGTTGTCGTCCAGCGTGAGGTCGAAGGGCAGCAACTCCAGTTGCCCGTCCACCGAACGACCGTAACCCAAAGTGACCTGGCCGATAAGAGGCGCCTGGTCCTTGGTGGCTGCGAACCATTTTTCGGTGAAGGGGGTTTTCTCAAGGGCGTAGTTGCTGACCGCCATGACCGGCGCCCACTTGAAGGTCTTGATGCGCGACCACGGCAACGGGCCGTGCTCGATGTGATCGACAAACAACAGCTCAACCGGCTGTGGATCAGACCCTTGGGCATCATCCTGAAGGGTCAGACGATAGTGCGCGGTGCTGCTGTAGAGGTGGGTCTCAATGGACACCAGTTCGATGCTGCCGTGGGTCGCGGACCCGGCCAGTTGAGCGGCCATTTCTTTGTTGGCTTCGGCGATCGAGGTCTTGAGTTCGCCTTCGATCTTGGTGCCGGTGTACCAGGCGCCAGCCGTGTTCAAAACCCCTGCGATTACAACAATGCCGACCAGTACGCCTAATGGTTTGTTCATCAAGTTGACCCGTTCAATGTCCGTTGTGTTGAAGATATGCGGTCTTTACTGAGCCCTTCATGGGCCAAAAAGTGGCAGCAGGTTATCACTCGCGGCGAGTCGACGCTGCGTTTCGCCCGCACCGATCAAGCGCACAGCGTAGACGCTATTGCCTAAAGCTTGCGAGCGTAGCGCCTGAAATAAGCGGCCCTGAGGACAATCGTGCTGGCTTGGCCGATGACTACGCAGAATTCTCCTACGTAATTAAAAGCACCATCCTAAAGCCAACATGATAATCCTCAGCCGCCCTCCACTGCGTGACAGTGTTGTCAGGGTTTAGCCGCGGCCGGGGCTTGGGCACGGCTGCTTTCCCAGCCGCCACCCAGGGCCAGGAACAGATCGATCTGGCTCATCGCGACTTGGGTGTTGGCCGCCGCTAACTGAGCCCGCACATCGGTGTAGGTGCGCGTGGCTTGCAGGTCTGCGAGGAACGATTCACGCCCGGCGGCAAAGAACTGATGGGTTTGGTCGGCCGCTGTTTTGGCCGAGGCATCCGCTTCGGCCAAGGCATCGCGGCGTTGCAGTGCAGCGGTGTATTGCACAAGGCTAGTTTGGGTTTCGCGGACCGCGTTCAGCACCACGCCATCAAAGCTTGCCAAGGCGCCTTGGGTGGCGGCTTCGGCTTCGCGGATTCGCGCACGTGAGCCATTGGTGGGGATGGTCCAGCTCAGCAGCGGGCCAAAGCCCCAGCGGTTGGTGGGCGCGGTGCCGAGGTTGTCGACGATCCCGACCGTGCCGATGGAGGCGCCGATGCTGATGTCCGGATACAACGAGCCGGTGGCTACGCCAATTTCGGCGGTTGCGGCGGCCAAGTGGCGCTCGGCCTGACGCACGTCCGGGCGACGCTTGAGCAGCGCGGCACCGTCACCCACGGGGAGTAATTGCGCGATGTGCGGCAGCTCATCACAGGTGGCGAGATGGGCAGGCAGTTGGTCCAGCGGTTTGGCCAGCAGCATCGATAAACGGAACAGCCCGGCCTGGCGTTGAGCCTCATAGCGCGGCAGTTCAGCGCGCAACGATTTGACTTGGGTTTCAGAACGCGTGACCTGGGTTTCATCACCGCGCCCGGCATCGCGCAACCGCTGGGTGAGCGCGGTGGTTTGCGCTTGCAGTTTTAACGACTCTTTGGCGATGCCCAGCTCTTCGTTGGCAGCGCAGACTTGCACGTAAGCACGCACCACGTCAGCGACCACGGTGATGCGCGCAGTGTCGGCGGCGGCTTGGGTGGCATCGGCGTTGGCCTGTGCCGCCTCAATGCCGCGCTTTAACGTGCCCCACAAATCGAACTGGTAGGAGGTGCTGATGCCCAGGTCACCGACGTTGGCCACCGGGACTTTATCTGCCAGCAAAAAGGCTTCGCCCGACTCTTGCAGGCGCTGGGCCCCGGCTTTGACCGAACCACTCCAGCCACCCGCCGACTCGGCCTGTTCAACCTGAGCACGCGCCCGCGCAAGGTTCGCCGCCGCTACGCGCAGGTTGGTGTTGGAGGCCATGGCCTGACGCACCAATTCATTCAGCGTCGGGTCTTGGTAGAGCTTCCACCAATCAGTGGGCACCGGCGCCGAGACGACGTTGTCGCCCTCGCCCGCCAACCTGCCTTGCAGGTCTGGACGCTGCTGGGCCGCGTCTTTGGGCAGGTGATAGTCCGGCCCGACCATCTGGCAGCCGGCCAGCAGCAACCCCAGCCCTAGGGCTGCCAGGCGAACCGCTTTCATTGCGCCTTCTCCTGTACCGGCTTGGCTTTGGGCGAGTCCGGGATGATGGAAACGGTCGCCGTGCGGCCCGCGATCATGCGGAAGTCTGCGGGCACATCATCAAAGACGATGCGCACCGGAATCCGTTGCGCCAGCCGCACCCAGCTGAAGGCCGGGTTCACGTTGGGCAACAGGTTCTGGCCGCTGGTGCGGTCGCGGTCTTCGATGCCGGCCACGATGCTTTCGACATGGCCACGCAAGCGGGCGTCGTCGCCGATCACGCGGATATCAACACTTTGGCCCACGTGAATGCCATCGAGTTTGGTTTCTTCGAAATAGCCGTCGATGTGAAAAGAGCTGCTGTCGACAATCGACAACACAGGCCGCCCGGCGGTCACGAATTCGTTAACCCGAGGGGCGCGGTCGTTGACGTAGCCATCAACCGGGCTGCGCACCACGGTGCGGTCGAGGTTGAGCTGGGCGCTGTCGACGGCCACTTCAGCCTCGGTGAGCGCGGCCTGGGCGCGCATTTCTCGCGACTGGCTTTCTTCCAGTTGCTCACGCGCAACAAGGTTGCCCAACCCCCGGTTGCGGCGGTTTTCACGCTGGGCCTGGGCCAGGGTTTCTTTACGGTCAGCCACGGTCGCCTGCGCCTGACGCAAGGCCAGTTTGAAGCGGTCCTGGTCGATGACGAACAACACTTGGTCGCGCGTCACAGGCTGGTTGTCGCGCACATCGACTTGCTTGATGAGGCCCGACACATCAGGGGAGATTTGCACCACGTCTGCGCGGATGTGGCCATCGCGCGTCCAGGGAGCAAACATGTAGTACATGGTCATGCGCCAGACCACGACGCAGGCAAACGCCACCACCAACAAGGTGAGGACAACGCGGCCCAAGGTCAATAAAGGTTTTTTCATGTCATCAAATATCGACTAAACGAATCCACAACGCCGAGTAGCAGAGCGTAGAGACCGACGTTGAACAAAGCCCGGTGCCAGACCAGGCGGTAAAAGTGCAGACGCGTAAGAACCGCGTGAACCGCTAAAAACAGCAGGTAGGTGATGCCCATCAATACCAGGAGCGTAGGCAGGAAAACCCCGCTGATATCGATATCTCCGATCATAGCGGCGCTCCGTCAATGCCTTGCACGTGTGGGTGCTGCAGGTCGTCGTTATCCACAATGAACTCCACACCCGGCAGCAGGGCCAGACGCAAGCCGCTGAGAGCATGCAGCAGGTGAACCCGTGCATCGCTTTCGTCTTGCAGGGCATTGGCATTGAGCGCACGCCGGGTTCGGTCCATGGTCATTTGCAGACCGCTGGGGATAGGTAAACGCTCACCGGCCATCAGGCAGGTGCGGAAATAATCCCCCACGTCGCTGACCACTTGGCGCAACAGCAATTGCGGCCCGCCGGTAACGCGCGGGGCGTAGGCCAGCAGGTCGAGGAGGTTCAGCGCCACACGCAGTTCACGCAGCGCAATGCCGGTGTCTTGCCCGGTCATGGCCAGACGCGGCAGGTGCTGCATCAAGCGGTCGAGCATTTGCGCGCCCATTTGCCGGTGCTCGGCCAAGGTTGCGGGTTTGGTCAACCGCACGATGTCGCGCCAGCTGAACCGGGTCAGCCGTTTAGCCGCCAGCTCCGCGCCGAAGGGGCGCGCAATCAAGGTCCAGATGAAGGCAAACAGCAGCCCGATGGGGCCAGCCAGGTTGGCGTTCATGAAGACCTGAAAGTCAGCGTCGTAGGCACCTTGAATGCTGATGAAGGACGCGGTGTTGACGATGGTCAGCAAGGTGCCCAGGTAAAAGCGCGGCTGGACGGTCAGGGTGCCGACGCAAATAAACGGCACGGCAAACGCCAGCACCAGCATGGGGAAGTCATGCAGGTTGGGCAGGATGACGAACAGGTAGAGGCTGGCGAACAGTACTGAGAGCGAGGTCCAGAAAAAGAACCGGTAAATCTGCGGGGCCGGGTCATCCATGGCGGCGAAAAAGCTGCAGGCGACGGCCGCCAAAATGACTGCGCTGGCGCCGTCTGTCCAACCGAGCAGAATCCATAGCACGCAGGCGACGACGATCGCCGTTACAGTGGAGAACGCGGAATAGAGCATGAGGCCGCGGTCCAGAAACGGTGTCAGCCGACCCAGCCGCCAGTGCCGGTAAACCGCTCGCCAGACGGTTTGATCACCGGTGGAGATGGCCAGTTGCAGGCTGCGGCAGTCTTGCCACAAGTCGATCCACTCCCCCAGGCGGTAGAGCACGTTGGAGAGCAATAGCTGGCGGCGATCATCCAGGGCTTCGGCGCTGGGTTGCAGGTGCTGCAGCTCGTTGCGCAGCGCTTGCCATTGTTCGACGGGTGCGCCTTCGCTGGTGGTTTCAAGCCAGGTGCGCGCGTGTTGCAACACCGGCGTGACTTTATCGACCAGCTCCGGGGTTCGGCGCTCCAGGGCATAAAGGGCGTCGTCGAGGGCATCCACCACGGGCAGCAGATGGATCATGCGCCCGCGCAATTCTTTGGTGTTGCGCACGGTTTGCGGGTGCGCGCCTTCGTGGGGTAACTGACCGATCATCAGCTCCAGGGTGTTGAAGGTCGAGACCATTGAGGCGCGCAGGCCACTGGCTTTGCCGGGGTCAACCTCGCGGGACAAAAAGTACTGACTGTAATTGGCGGCATCGGTGAACCACTTGGCCGATGAGTCGATGAACACCGGTGTGAGGCGTCGAGGCCAGAACATGCTGCCCACCACGGCCGCACAAACGATGCCGAGCATGATCTCTTCGGTACGCGAGACGGCGATGTCAAAGACGTTGAGCGGGTTATCCACAATCGGCAAGGCGATCATCGGCATGGTGTAGCCCGCCAGCATGAAGACGTAGCTGTTGGCGGTGCGCAGGTGCAATGACAAGAACAGCAGGATGCCCGTCCACAGCGCAATCACCAGCACCAGCAGAAACGGTGTCTGGACAAACAGCGGGACAAAGAACACCGCCGCCGAAGCCCCCAGCAGCGTACCAATGGCGCGGTAGATCGCCTTGGAGCTGGTGGGGCCGACAAAGGGGCTGGAGACGATGTAAACCGTGGCCATCGCCCAATAGGGGCGGGGCATTTCCATGAGCAGGGCGATGTACAGCGCGATCATGGAGGCGGCAAACGTCCGCACGCCGTAGAACCAGTCACGGGCGGGCGGCATGCTGCTGAAAAAGCCGTTCAAGACGCCGCTCCGTCAGGCAGTTGGCCTGCGGCTTCAAAGGCTTTGATCACTCTCAAGGCGGCTTCTTGATCCGCGACTGAAATGTCGGCCAATGCGGCACGCCGCAGTTGTACCAACTGGGCTTCAATGGACTGCACCAAGGTACGACCGACGGGCGTAAGGCTCAGGGTTTTGGCGCGGCGGTCGCTGGCGTCTTCGTTGCGCACAACGTAACCGGCCTTGCACATCTGATCGAGCAGGCGCACCAGCGACGGGCTTTCCATGCCAGCCGCCTGGGCCACGGTCACTTGCCGCACGCCCTCGCCCAAGCGGCCGATTATCAGCAGCGGCATGGCGCAGGCTTCGGAGATGCCGAAGTTGACCAGCGTGGTTTGGCAGACGCGACGCCAATGACGGGTCGCAACCACCATACCGGTGCTGATGCTCATTTGGAGTTGATCTAGAGAGTCAGGCAAGAGACATCACATAATGTTAGTTTGCTAACTATTAATACTGCTCGGCCAAATGATCACAGTCAAGTGTTACGAATTAATTCTGCCGACCTGCTGTCTGTTTTGTGTGCAGGTCAGCGCCACAATCAACGCCGCCGCAGGGCAAATATAGTCGAACCTGGGTGTCATCGATGGTCAGATCCTGGGTTTTGTGCCACCCGGACGGAATGGGCGCGAAGTCGTCCGGCTGCACGCTGCTGCTGATCAGCCAGATGCGCCCTGAGGTGGCGGGCAGGTCGGCCAGATGATCGACGTAGATCTTGGCGCCGTCCTCGTTCACCAGCGTACCGAAACCATAGGCCGTCGGCCGCCCGGACACACCGTCTGGCGTGGGCGGTGTGTAGAGCATGGGTTGGGCTGGGGTTTTGTTGTAGTAAACGTAACTGAAGTACCAGAACAGATCGCTGACGATGATTCGGTCACCCGGCAGGAACTGCTGATTCACGTGCTCAACCAGTTGGTCAAAGTGGTCGGCGTCGCTGCTGAAGTTGCTGCGCAGGCCCACACTTTCAACGCCCATGAACAGCACAAGCACTGCAATTGCTATAACGCGTTTGTGCGCAAGCAGGCGATCGACCGCGATGGCGACGAGCAACGGCAAGCCCAGCGCGGCAAAACTCACGTAGCGCTCGATGAACATGGGCGAGATAAACGACAGGGCGTAAATCGCCAGGATCGGCAGCAAGGTGTAGATCGCAATGAGCGCGTGAAATTTATAAGGGGATGCATCGCGCACGGCGATCCAGATCACGCTTGCAAATAGCGCGAGGGGGGCTAGCCAAAATACCGGCCAAGGCAGGGTATCGCCTTCGTCTTGTGTCAGAAGCTGCCAGACCATGGCCGGTAAAGAGCGCGCATCGACAGGCGGCTCCCAGCCCACATCGCCACCGGCTTTTAGCTCGTGCATGTGTTGCAACAGATCCACCAGGCCCGGCAGCCAGGGCAGGAACAAGATGACGATGCCGGTGTTGGCCAGCCACCAGCTCGGCCGCTTGATCACGTTGCCCGCTGCACTGTGACGAGTGCTCAGTATCAGCAGGTACAGCCAATGCGCCATGACACAAAAAGCAGCGAAGTAGTGGGTGTAGAACGCCGCGGTCATCAGCGCCGGGTAGACAGCCAGATAGCGCGTTTTATCGGGGTTTTTGACCCAGTAGACCAAGGCAATGGTTGCACCGATCAGCCACATCCCCAGCAGCGAATACATGCGCACTTCCTGGCTGTAGCGCACGGCTGTCGGCAGCAACGCCAACAGGATGCCTGCCAGCAACGCAGCCCTTTGGGTCGCGACCAGTCGTACCAGCCACATCCCGAGTAACACCGTGACGATTCCGGGTACAACGCTCAGGGCACGGATTGAGGCCAGGCTGTCACCGAACACGCCCATCCAGCCATGCAGAAGCATGAAATACAGCGGTGGATGAACATCGTGTGCGGCATGAAACCAGATGCCGCTGAGCGAGTAGTTGCTCAGCATCAAGCTGGAGCCTTCGTCACACCAGATGGACGAGCTGGTTGAGCCGTAAAATCGTACGGCCGTGGCCACCAGCAAAATGCACCACAGCCACGGCTGGAGAAACAGTCGAGTCAGTGCGTTGTGGGACGGTTCAGGGCGTTGAAACAGTTGCTCGTCGACATCGCTATTACTGAGTACGCCCATGTTTCACCTGATGTGCATTAAGACTACGACTGGAGCCGTATTAACTGTCGCGATTGTAGGGCACAAACCACAGGAAAAGGGGAACCGTCCACACGGAACAGCGCAAGAAAAAAACAGTGGAAGCCTTTGTAATCTCTTGGCTTAGCGCCGCGTTAGACTAGCGCGCTTACGGTGGGCACATCGTTATCAACGCCTATTCGTTACAAGGTTTGACAGAAATAGAGTCAGTGCCTAACGTAAATTGGATCCAAATCAACGTGCTGAATGTCCACAGCGGGTAGCGTCAACGTGACCGTCAAAAAGAACTTATTAAGCAGTATTGAAGTACACGGGGCGATTCCAGCTCATCTGGCGCGATCAGTGATTGAAGAGTCGCTGCGCAACGCTATTCTTGATGGCCGCTTGCCCTGCGGGACGGCTATTCGTCAGCAGGCCCTGGCCGCCTTGTTTGGTGTGAGCCGCATGCCGGTTCGTGAAGCCCTGCGCCAACTTGAAGCCCAGGGGTTGCTGCAGGTCGTCCAATACAAAGGCGCGGTGGTTGCACCTTTGATTCAGGATGATTCGCTGGAAACCTACGCGCTACGGTTTTTACTGGAAGCGCAGGCTCTGCGCTTGTCATTGCCATTGCTTGACGAAGAGGATTTCAAGGCCGCTTCGGCTTGCATCGATGCGCTTGAAGTCGAAACGGATTTCGGAAAAATCGGAACGCTCAATCGGCTTTTTCACCAAGCGCTTTACGCTAAAGCTCCGAACAAGAAGCTGTTGGCACTGATCGAAACGGGGCTTGTGGAAGAGGAGCGTTTTTTGCGCTTTAACCTTGAGCAAATGGGCTTGGGACGGCTGCCTCAGGACGATCACCGGGCGTTGCTGCGTTATGCACGGGCGAGGGATGTAGAGGCGTGTGTCAATGAACTGGAGCAGCATCTACAGCGCGGGGTCAATGCGATTATTCGCTATCTCCAGGACCAGAAATCGAAACAGCCCTGACACATAGAATGCCAGGGCTGTGGATAACTTATTGAGGGCGGTAGGGCTCAGATTTTGAAGCTGTCGACCAGTTGCTTGAGGCGGCTGGCTTGCTGTGAGAGTGCATCGCAATCTTTGAGGGTTTCGTTAAGGTTGGCCACACCTTGCTGATTGAGCAGGTTGATGTGGGTGATATCCAGGTTGAGGCTTTCGACCACGGAGGTCTGCTCTTCCGTGGCAGCGGCTACCGACTGGTTCATGCCGTCAATTTCTTCGATGCGCTGAGTCACGCTGATTAAACGGGCACCGGCCTGGTTGGCCACTTCTACGCTGTCTTCGCTGGAAATCTGGCTGGCATTCATGGTGCTTACCGCCTCGCGAGAGCCGATTTGCAGTGAGGTGATCATTTTATGGATCTCTTCTGCCGACTCCTGAGTGCGATGAGCGAGGTTTCGCACCTCATCCGCCACGACGGCAAACCCACGACCCGCCTCCCCCGCACGCGCAGCCTCAATGGCCGCGTTGAGGGCCAGCAAGTTGGTTTGTTGGGAGATCCCTTTGATCACATCAAGTATGTGACCAATGTTGTCGGTGCTGGCATTGAGGGTTTCGATCTGCGCGCAGGACACGCTGATCTTTTGCGAGAGCTCGGTCATGGCCTGAATGGTCTGCTCGACCACTTTGCGGCCATCATCCGCCTGCTCACTCGCACCGCTGGCATGCTGCGAGGCATCGGCGGCATTGCGTGCGATCTCCTGGGTTGCGGCGCCCAGTTCATTGATGGCAGCGGCGACGCTGTTGGTGCGTGCGCTTTGCTCGTCTGAACCGACGATGGAGGCGTTGGACGAGCTCATCACACGCTCGGACAAATCATGGACCTGGCGAGTGACCGAGGACACTTCGGAGATGGACGCATGAATACGCTCAACGAACTGGTTGAAGGAGCCGGCCAGTTCGCCAAACTCGTCTTTGTGTTCAATCGCCAGACGCCGCGTCAGGTCGCCCTCACCTTGCGCGATGTCTTGCATGGCGCGGCCCATGGTCGTCAACGGGCGCATCAGTACACGAATCAGCAGACTCAACAGGAGTGCAATCACTGCCACAGCAATCACCGTTGCGATGAGTGCCGAAGTCCGAAATTTGGTGAGCGACGCGTAGGCTTTATCTTTATCCAGTGACTGACCGATGTACCAGTCTGCAGAAGGCAAACCGGTGACGGGGGTAAACGAGATGATCCGCTCCTGGCCATTGAGCATCACGTCTTGAATGCCTTTCTCAATCTTTAGCGAACTGCTGGGATAAATGTCCCGCAGGTTCTTCATCACTTGGTCCTTTTCGGGGCTGACGATGACCTGGCCATCACCGCTCACCAAGAAGGCGTAGCCCAAACCGCCGGAGTCTACGGAGTTGATGATGTTGACCAAGCTGTCCAGACTTAAATCGCCACCGACAACGCCCAACAACTCACCGTTCTTTTTGACCGGCATGGCGATGGTAACGATTAGACCGCCTACAGCTGCCATGTAGGGCGGCGTAAGCATTGTCTTGTCTGCCAGGACGCCTTGCTTGTACCAAGGCCGTTCACGTGGGTCATAGCCGTCTGGCATCTTGGCGTCAGGGCGCTGTGTAAATACGCCATTGGCCTGACCGATATAAGTGAACTGGAAATTGGAAGTCAGTGCAGGCTGATCGATGAGCCCGGCGAGGTCGGCTTGATCGCCTTGGTGGGCAATGTTTTGGGCAAGGCTCTCTAATACCAGGATGCGACCGCTCAACCAGTTCTGAATGCTGCTCGCGGTCAGGTTGCCGGCTTGCGCCACTGAAGAGTCGATGTCCTGCCTGATGGTGTTGCGCTGCAGATAGTCGTTGTACAAGGCAAACAACGCAAACGCTAAAACGACGACGCCTGAAGCGGCCAGAAGAATTTTATGACTGAACTTAAGATTCATAGCATGGGACTTCTTATGCCGAAAGGATGGATGCCGGTTGAAGCATGCTTGGGGAATCAGGCAGCCGATCAGGCCCAACCGACTTGCTCAACAGGCTGTCGGCATCAGCGGCTGAAAAATTAGCGGTTTGTGGAAGCTATTTGTGTGATCCGACGAACGCGCCGTCGTAGATGTGGGAATGGTCTGAGGAATTATTGGGACGTTTGGGAATTTACGTCGCGCAAAAACAAAACCCCTGTCTGCGTGAGCAGACAGGGGTTTCGGAATTCAATCTTGACGATGACCTACTCTCACATGGGGAAACCCCACACTACCATCGGCGATGCATCGTTTCACTGCTGAGTTCGGGATGGGATCAGGTGGTTCCAATGCTCTATGGTCGTCAAGAAATTCTGTGACAGATCCGTTACTGCTAACGTGCCTGCGAAAACTTGGTACTTCTATAAAAACAAAATCCCTGTCTGCGTGAGCAGACAGGGATTTTGGAATTTAATCTTGACGATGACCTACTCTCACATGGG
>NZ_WIWK01000131.1:0-15628 GCF_009600165.1 Pseudomonas sp. FSL R10-0399 | reverse complement strand
GCGATTGCATCACCGCGTGTGTGCAGATAAACCGCGTCGTCTGCATCGCGAGCAGGTTTTGGGTTACCTGATTTTGAGCGGTGCAAGCACCTGTAGGAGCGAGCTTGCTCGCGATTGCATCACCGCGCTTGTGCAGATAAACCGTGTCGTCTGCATCGCGAGCAGGTTTTGGGTTACCTGATTTTGAGCGGTGCAAGCATTTGTGGGGGCTGGCTTGCCTGCGATTGCACCACCGCGCTTGTGCAGATAAACCGCGTTGTTTGCATCGCGAGCAAGCTCGCTCCTACAGCGATTGCATCACCGCGCTTGTGCAGATACACCGCGTTGTTTGTATCGCGAGCAGGCTCGCTCCCACAGGGGGGCGCAGTTTTAGATATGCGGTTTTTCATAGGCGTTGAGCTGTTCGATAAACCGCCAATGGCTGCGTTTGTCAAAACCCATCATGCGTTTGAGGCGGATGTCCCACCGCATGTGGTGGTTGGCGATCCACGGCAGGGCGAACAGGTGGGCACCACGCCACGGGATAAACGGGTTGCGCCGCAAGCTGGCGTAGATTTCTACTCGGTGGCTAGGCCGCAGGCTCGGGCACCGGGCGTGGAAACCCGAGGTGTCTGCCACGACCAAGGTGTTGGCCGGGACCGAAAAACGCCGGGGCGCCGGCAAGCCCAGTTCCGCCAACTCATGTTCATGAATCCGGAACGAACCTTCACGGTGCATTTGCTCACTCGAGCTGGCCGCACCCAGGCTCTGACGATATTCCCAGGCAAGACGCTCGGGCGTCAAACGATGAGAACCCGGCACGTAGCTGAAGGGCCCCTGATCATCAGCCACGTCATCCAGAAATAACCACGCTTTGGCCGTCGGGTGGAAGGTGTCTGCATGCAGTCGGGTCTGTGGGTCGTCATTGGCGTTGGCCCCATCAATTACGATCGACTGCAGTTGATAGGTGATGCCCCCCGTGTTGGACGAGGCATACGAAATCAGATCACGCACGCCGCGGTCAGCGATAAAAGCCGCGCTGGCAGGGTTCTGGGCCAGTACGTCTTGGTCCAGGCTCACGCGACGGGTCACGGCTTTGCCCTGGCGCATTTCCCAACCCGTGCTGCGCAAGTCACCCAGTTCGGCACGCAGGGCCGCAAACTGTTCGGGCGGCAGGGCGTTTTCTCGCACGAAGAAACCTTGCGCTTCGAAGCTCGCCAATTCGGCCGGGTCCAGTCGCGACGCCAGCGCCCGACGACGCATGGCCGCCACTTTCATCGCCAATTGGCGACGCTGTACATGCAAACCCATGGCGTTGAGCCGGGCATTGCCCAGCACCGGGTTGTTCTCAAACGATTTGGCGTGGGTCAGCAGTTGCAGGCAGTGCCAAGGCAATGCGGCATAGCGCCCCAGATCCTTCAATGACGTTGGCATGAACTAATCCTTTGGCGGAACCGATGCTCGGGAAATACCAAGCAGGGTCCGGGTGTAGTTGAGCAGCGGCAGTAAACGCGGGTGCTGCATCAGGCGCGGTGGGCGAGGGGTCGACAGGCTTTTGAGGGCATGCCACGCATCGCAGGGCAAAGCGGTTTGCGGGTCGGCATAGCGCGCATAGCGCAACAGGGCACCGGCTACCAACTCGTCCAGGGTCAGACGCCGGGTCCGGCGAGCAAACGGCTGGTGGTCCTGGGTCAGGCCCCATCCAGCATAAAACGGTGTGCCATAGGTCACGACGAGCAAGCCACGAAGCAAGGCTTCAAAGCCCGACGTCGAGCTGATGGTGTGTACTTCGTCGACGTGTGCATAGAGCCGGGCGATGTCGGCTCCGGGCAGTACTTGGTCGGCCAGCCCTAGCAGCATCGCGTCGGTCATGCCGCCATGGCGTTTGCCGGCTTCCACGTCAGGGTGCGGTTTGTAGACGATCCACGCGTCGGGGGCGCTGCTGCGCACTTGCCTGAGCAGCGCCAGGTTGTCGTGCAAGGTGCTGACACTGCACCGCAGCGAGGCGTCGTCTTCCACTTGGCCAGGCACCAGAATTCGCCGCTGGCCGGGACGTGCCCGCACACGGTTATCAACGTCGCTCTTGAGGTTGTACTTGCTGGTGTCCAGCGCAACGATGCGCTCGCGCAAACGGGCCGCTTCGGCCAGTAGCGCAGGCTCAAAACTGCTGTGCTCGAGCAGGGTTTCCAGATCGGACGGGGTGCTGACATCAAAATGGATGCCGCTGCGGTCAAGCACCAGTGACAACGCCGGGGCGTTGTGCGCGCCCAGCCCGTTGGAGCGCAGAAAACCATCTTCCACTCGCCATACCGGGACGTTCGCAGCTTTTGCGCGCGCCTTGAGGTCGGTCGGTTCGCGGGCGGCCCATACCAGCAAAGTACCGCGCCGGGCGGCGACGTCGGTCAGCAGCGTGGGGCTGTCTTCGGCAAAGGTCAGTTGGCCCCAGCGGCTGCTGAAAAAACGCCGCAGGTTGTGCTGTTTGTGACGCTTGACCCCGAGCACCGTGAGGTTTTCAGCAAACTCGGTATCCTGCGCTTTTTGTCGGGCCAGTTGATGGGCCACGGTCAGGGCATCGGTCGGCAGGTTGGTGAGCGGGTCGACGTAGCGGCAGTAACGCAAGTAGGCCGCAGCCACCAGTTGCACCAGATCCGGGCGTGCCTGGCGCCGGGGGATGGGCATGCGGTCGTCCGTCAGGCCCCAGCCCGCATAGAAGGGCAGGCCAAAACAGGTCACAGGCACGCCTTGAATCAAGGCTTCCAGCCCGGCCTGGCTGGTGCCGATGTAAACCCGCCGAGCCCGCCGTGCCAACGAAGCCCAAGACACCGGCCGACTTTCCAGGCCCACGCCACGCGCGGTCGCGGCAGCAAGCAGGCAACTGGGCTTTTGCCCGCCTACGCAGTCCGGGTGAATGCGCACGCGCACTTCCGCGTCCGGGTTTTCCGCAATGGCAGTGTCGAGCATCCGCACGTAATCGGCTTCGCACAGACCGCCGCCGGGAATCGAGTAATCGCCAGCGGTTTGGTCCACCACCAACACCAAGGGCCGCTCGCGCCCCAGTGGGTCGGCCGGGTCGAGGTCGGGGGCGTTGTTGTATTTGCCGATGCCGGTGCGGCGCATCAAAGCGATCAATTGGCGGGCGCTGTCCAGTTCATCCGGGCGCAAGCAGCTCGGGTCTTGCAGAATGTTTTCCAGCAGCGAAGGGCGGTCGGCCAGGTAGTGAATGCCCACCGGGTCCACCACCATCGACATTGGTGTATCACCTTCAATGCCCAGCGAAGACGAACGCAAAAAGCCATCTTCCAGGGCGATGTAGGTCAAGCCCCAACGCTGGCACAGCACTCGCGCGTGGGCCGAAGACTGCTTGTAGCCAATCCCGGCAATAGCTTTCAGGCCTTTGGGCGCGCGTTGTCCACGTTGCCACAGCCAGAACGGCTCGCCTTCGGGGCCGAGAAATTGCGGCAGATGCAGCACCTTCCACGCGACCCACTGCGACATGATGCCGATCCAGCCGGGGCCTTCAACCAAGGGCTGCAGTTGGATGACCGGTGTGTCGAGGCCGTTCACGAAGCAGACTCCACGCAGCGGCGCATGCTGCGCACCGGCGGCCACGGCACCCAGCGCCGGCGCAGCAGGCTAAAACCGTTTTGCAGGTACAGATGGCGCGCGCGGTCATTGCCCAGTGGCACTTCCAGGTACACGCACTTGAAG
The DNA here is from genome assembly GCF_009600165.1 of Pseudomonas sp. FSL R10-0399. Classification (NCBI taxonomy): domain Bacteria; kingdom Pseudomonadati; phylum Pseudomonadota; class Gammaproteobacteria; order Pseudomonadales; family Pseudomonadaceae; genus Pseudomonas; species Pseudomonas sp. FSL R10-0399. Next base: position 11,941 of record NZ_WIWK01000131.1, on the reverse strand, counting down.
TCATGGGCTGTTGCCCGTTCGCTGCACGCCTGCAGCAGTGCGGTGGCAATGCCGTGATTGCGCGCCGACTTGCTCACCCGCAAGCCGTACAGCAAAAACGGATAACGCCACTCGCGCCATTCGCTCAAACAGAACGCGGCAAACCGCAGCCTGCCGCTGAGCCAGCCAAATTCACGGATAAAAGGTAGCGAGCGCAGGGCAAACGGGCCGCGCAGGTGATGTTTAAACGCGGCGTAACCCACCGGCTGTCCGTCTTCGAAGGCCAGCAATACGCGGTCCCAGTGAATGCTGCTGCCCAGCAAGCGCTGGCGGCAGGCAGAGTTGCCGATGATAAACGCCAGAGAGCCCCGTCCGTCCGTCACCAGGCGTGACAGCTTGGGATCGGCGCGCAGGTCTGGCGTCAGGTTAGAACCCAGCACAATAGCAACCATGGCCTTACGCCGCTCCGCCGACAGGGCTTTCGCTTTGGGTTTGAGCGGCACAGGCCACCAGGTGGCTGGACAGCGCATCGACCCGGATCGGGCTCGGGGTGACGCTGTGCTGGCGGCGGTTGGACCAGATCAAGTAATCGGTATCACCCGCCGGCTCGCCAACGGCCTGATACACGTTCGGCAGGATCGGCACATGGTCGCCAAAGAAACACAGCAGCGCTTCGTTGGGACGCTCAAGCAGACTGTTGCGCAGCTTGCCGAGCATTTGGTCGGCATTGGCAAGATGGCGTACATAGGGGGCCAGATCGTCCATGCCTTGCAACAGCGGGCGGTCGAACCAGGTTGGCAATTGCGCAGCGTCCACCTGCTCCAAATGCAGCGGGCCATGGTTTTCCATGGTCACGGCGTGAATAAACAGCGGCTGGGTGCGGGCTGGGTCGTGCAGCAGCTCATGGATCTTGTCCGCCACCGCGCAATCGCCAATAAACGGCCCGGCTTTCTGTGTGTCGTTAAAGCTGCGCACATCGATAAATTCGTCGAAACCCAGCGCTGGCAACACCTGGTGACGGCCATAAAAACTGCCGTCGAAGGGGTGAATGCACACTGTGCGGTAGCCTTGCGCCTTGAGGTGGCTGGCGATGCTCGGCAACCCCTGGCGCGCCAGTACGCGGTACGGGTTAAAGCGGTGTACGCCCAAGCGCTCGCCGGGGATGCCGGTCAGGTAGGCGAATTCGGTACGCACGGTATTCGCGCCCCACGCGGCCACGTGCAGCTTGCCACGGGCCAGGGCTTCGCCCGCAAGGCGGTCGTACTCACTGAGCACCTGGGGTTTGATACCCGGCCACAGCTCACGTACATCAAAAAACGATTCGCTCTGCACTGACACCAGGTCGGGCATCGGCGCCGCCGGGGCGGGCGTGTTGTCTGGGCTGAACGGTGACGCCAGCGTCGCCGGGTCGACAGGCGCACGGGCCGCCCAAAAATAACGCCACAGGCTGGCGGCCAAGCCCCAGCGCAGCAGGTCGGCTTGCGCATCAAAGGTCGGCACGCTGTGGCGGTGGCCCAGCTTCAACAGGATCGCCCCGGCCAACCCAAGCCACAGCGCATCCAGCCGACCACCGGCTACTTGCGCCTCAAAGGTCAGCCCCGCCCACAGGTAAATGACAAAACCTGTGGCCAGCAACGCGGCCTTGGCGATGCCGAAAAATGGCAGGTACAGGCGTGGGAAGCGCACAGCGTCGCTGAAATACTCGAAATCGGCACACACAAACGGCTCGCGCAGGGAGTGGTACTTGGTATTGCTGACCATCACGATCAGCAGCCACAGCAACACCACATTGATCCCGCTGAACAGCGGGCGCGCGGTCAAACCGTAGAGCAACGCCAGGCTCACGCACCAGGCCCCGGCATGCAACAACCAGCAACTCAAGGGCCGACGCAGGTGAGGGCGTGGAACCAGCAAGCGTTCAAGTAAAACGGTGATCAGCAGGCCGACAACACCTACGTGCAGGATGGAAAACTCACTCACTGTAATTCAGACCACGCAAAATAAACGAAGAAAGGCGCTGCGGCATCACCCCCAGTAGCCAGGTGCCAAGGTTCAGCGGAAACGGGAAACTGATGCGCGCCTGATTCGCCGCCAGGCCGCGCTTGATGCGTTTGGCGGCTTTTTCAGCGGTCCATAAAAAGGGCTTGGGGCCGGGCATTTCAAAGCACATTTTCGATTCGACGTAACCGGGCAAGATCACATTGACCTTCACCCCTTGCGGCGCGAGCCAGTCGCGAATGGCCTCGCCATACACCCGGATCGCCGCCTTGCTTGCGCTGTAGGTCGGTGTCACCGGCAAGCCGCGCCACCCGGCCAGCGAACTGAACAGTGCAATCTGCCCATGGCCTCTGGCACGCATGGCCGGCAAGGCGGCTTCCACGGTGGCGAAAGCCGCCATCACGTTGATGTCCAGCAAGGCGCGGGTATCGTCCCATTGCTCGCCCTGGCCCTGAGGGCCGATGTCGATATTGATTCCGGCCCCAACCACCACCAGGTCCGGTTGCTCGGCATCACTGATGCGCCGCACCATGGCCCGCAGTGCGTCAATATCGCGCACGTCAATCGGTTCCAGCAACACGCGAGCCCCGAGGGCGCGGCATTCCTCGGCCATGGCTTCCAGGCGATCCAGGCGGCGGCCTTGCAGGATCAGGGTCACGCCCGGCGCGGCATACGCGGGGGCTAGCGCACCGCCAATCCCGCCAGTGGCGCCGGTGATAAAAATACAGCGGGGCGTAGAGCGTTGGGTCATAGGAAGTTTTCAATTCTTGATGTTTTTGCCATCAGCACGGCCAGGCAATTGTTCACGGCCATATCGATGCCGCAGCCGGTGTAAAAGCCGCCATTGATCTGCGTGGTGTGAATCACCGTGTTGCGAAAGTGATGAAACAGGGCCATGTCCGGTTCGACCGGGTGCGTCCAGAAATCGTCAAGGCTACCGGGGTGTGTCAGGCCGGGCAGGGCGTAAATCGGCTTGGCCAACACAAAGGTCGGGCGCTTGTGCAGCAGTGCCGAAGCCCCGGCCGTGCTGTTGACCGTGATCATCCCGGCAATGTGCGACAACAGCGTCGGCATATGGCCATCGTCGAGAAAGTCCACCCGGTCGGCCACGTCGTAGCGTTTGGCCAGGCTCTTGGTGATGTGCTTATAGTTCACCAGCCCCGGCGTCAGCGGGTGATCCTTGATCAGCAACCGTGCGGCGCCCGGCGCATGAGCGGCAAACGAGGCCATCACATGGTCGATGACTTCGACCATATTGTTGAACGGCGAGTGATCCTTGATTTGCGAATCACTGTCCAATTGCAGCGGCAGCAAGAAGGTCGGGTTACGTTCGCGAGCGACTTCGCTCACCCGCGCATCGTCGTGACGCCCCGCAAACAGCAGGCGCACGCCACGGCGAATAAAGCCTGTGTACTCAGTAGCCGCCGTGAAGGGCGCATGGGTGCGGTAGTGCGCAAAGAACAATTTATTCAGCGCGCCGGCGCTGTGATACAGCACATCGTGGGTGGCGCGGGTTACAAACGACAGTTTGAACGCCGCGCCATTGTCATAGCTTGGGATGGACTTGCCGACGTCGCGATACCAGTCCGGGTCGCGGGGCAGGCGTGAGTTGTTATTGACCCCGTCACGCTCCAGCGTAATCCAGTAGGGGCGAAAGTAACCTTCCTCAAACACATGCACCCTAATGCCCAGGCGTCGAGCCAGCGCCACAGCCGGGCGATGCACTGGGCGGCAGTCACCGAACAGAACCAGGTCAGTGACCTCCAGCTGATTGAAATAGTGGCTGTAAAACCCTTCGAGCTCTGCCGGGCGCGACGAACAAAAAGTGCGTGAGCCCCGGCTGTACAGAACATCGCCGACATTAAAATTGACGCACTGCACCCGTTGGCCGATGCCGCGCAGGGCCTTGGCCAGACGCGCAAAGAACGGGGAACTGACGCCTTGTAGAAACAAAAAACTGCGCGAAGCGGGGGCAAGTGAACGATTCGGTCCCCGCGCTCTCAGTTTCTCAGGCGAAACCTGCCCAACAAACTGCTCAAGCGCTGTATCAAATCCTGCCATTTGGTGGTCGCTCCAGGCAGCGGTAAGGCATGCCAGTTTTGAAGTTCGTAAAGCGCCTGCTCGGCGGTGGTAAAGCGATCAGTGATGCGGCTGACGTAGGTGGGGTACAGCAGCAATGTTCCCGCCACCAGTTGGTCAAGGCTTAATAGACGCGCGCGTCGGGCCTGCACATTCGGGTGCAGGTCTTCGTCACGGGTCAACCCCCAGCCAGCGTAAAACGGCTGGCCGTAGGTGGTCACCGGAACGCCGCGCAGCAAGGCCTCAAAGCCAGACTGGGAGGTGAGTACATGCACTTCATCCACGCTTTCGAGTAACTGTTGCAAGGGCGTATTGCCGATCACCTCGTCACACCAATTCACCGTTTGCGCCTCGTCAGGGCCGCGGGCGCGGGTGCCGGCCAACACTTCAGGGTGCGGCTTGTACAACACCCAGGCGTGGGGATTACGTTCACGCACCGCCTGCAGCAACTGCAGGTTGCTGCGGATGCGATTGGCCCCAAAACGAATCGACGCGTCGTCTTCTACCTGCCCCGTGACCAAAATCACCTGCTGCGCCTCAGCGGGTCGCAGCCACGGGTCACCGGGCAAGTTGTATTTGGTCACGCCCGTGCGGCAAATCAGCTCGCGCAGTGCGTGTGCCCGTGCCAGCAGCGCGGCATCAAAGGGATCATCGAGCAAGATACGTTCCAGCCGCGACGGACGGGTGGCATCGTAGTAGATGCCCAGGTCATCCACCACCCACGACAGCGGTCGTGCCTTGCCTGCACCGAGGCCGACCGAGCGCAGAAAACCGTCTTCGACTCGGCTCACGGCCTGCGGGTGCGTCTTAAGATCGGCGTCGTGCTTACAGCCCCAAGACACTGTTGGCAGACGTGGGTCTAGTGCGTGTTTAGGTTTGACGAAGCGAGTCGTCGAACCACTAAAAAACAGTTTTGTCAGAGGTTTTTTCCAACGGCTGAAACCGAGCATTTGCACTGCCACCGGCAACGCACTGCGATGGCGGCGTTGCAGCCCCAGCCACAGCATCAGCACCTCCGGGGTGCATGGCTGCCCGGTTTCGGGGCTGACATAACGCGGGTAGCGCACCAGGCTGGCGTGAACCAGTTGTGCCAAGCTAACTGGCTGGCGCCGTGACGGGGCCGGCAAACGGTCCTGCGTCAGGCCCCAGCCGGCATAAAACGGCATGCCCCAAGTATGTACCGGCACATTCCACAGCAAGGCGTCGAAGCCCAGTTGCGAGGTCATCACATACACGGCCCGCAGGCGCGGCAGCAACTCGGCCGGGTGAACATTGCGCGCCAGTACCTGCACCCGTGGGTGAGTGGCCAGCGCCGTCAGGTCAAAATGCCCGCGTTTGCGGCCCGCGACCACATCCGGGTGCACTTTAAGCACTACGGTGCTGGTGGGGTAGCGCGTCAGCGCCGCCTCCAGCATCGCGCGGAAATCCTCCGGGCTGGCGCCTTGCAGCGAAGCATCGCCAAAGGTCTGGTCGGCCAGCAACACGCAATCATCCGGCAGCTCGGGGTGCTCGATACGCGCGTCGTTGTACTTGGACACACGCTGCTGCTGCCACAACGCTTGCAACGCTACGGCGCGCTCGGTGTCGGCAGGGCTTAGTGGAGCGCCAATCAACAGCTCCAAGCGCGAAGGCGCACTGGCGTCGTAATAGACCCCCACGTCATCGACGATCAACGACAGCGGCGGCTCATCGGCGCCCAACCCCACGGAGCGCAAAAAACCGTCTTCCAGCGTAAGGATCGGCACATTGGCCTGTGCCGCCGCGGCCATGGCCTTGAAGGCACTCGGTTTGCGGCCCCAGGCCATGACGTAATCGGCTTTATTCGTCTCGGCCACAGTGCCGTTATGCAGCGCGTAATCGGGCAGCAGCGACGGCAGGGTAGGGATGCACTGGGCGCCTTTAGAAAGGATCAACAAGCGCGGGAGGGGAGTCGCTTCTTCCATAAACCTGGAGCAAAAATCCGTTTGAGTAGCGTGCGGTACAAGACACCGACCCAAGGTCGACGACAGAAGAAAATACACACGGATATTAATACAAATTAACAGTGCAAGATCGGATATTTATCTGGTGTAAATAGGAAATATCCTAAAGTTTGAACGACAAAATGATTCCAAATAGCCTTTAGTGGCCAATTAGGCTCAGGAGGTAGTCGTACTTCTGACGCAGCACCGGCATGCGTTGCTTCTCTTGGTACTCGGCAATGGTTTCTGGGCGCAGGCAGTGGAACAGAGCGTTGAGCAAAAACATGTAGTGCAGATTGCGCAACGCCTCTTCAGGGTCGAACTGCCCCGGCAGTGCTTGGCGATAAGCGTCCACAAATTGCTGTTTAGCCTTGAGAAACATCGGCATCTCCTTTCGTCGGAACAACGCACCCAGGTACGCCCCACCGTCGAATCCCACGCGGCCAACCTTAACCTCACTCCAGTCGATCAGCAGCAGTTGGCCCTTGTCGACAAACAGGTTCTTTTGCAGGTAATCCATATGGCTAATGCATTTGGGGCTACTGCGCGCGGCGCGGCCCAGTCGGGCCAGCAGCGGGGTGAAGGCCTTGAATTGCTCTGCCAAGCCGCTAAAGCGCTCATCGTGCAGCCCGAGACGTTCAAGTTCGGGCAGGCAGCGGGCAAAGTTGAAGCGCGGGCGCAGCGCAAACCACGGCCGGTAAAAATCCATGCTCCAGAATAGCGGCGCCTTGTGCGCAGGTTGCTGGCTCAAATAACCCTGGCTCAGGGCTTCCTGCTCGGCAATCCCCCGTGCCAGTTGCGGCGCGATACCCAGCATGCGCGGCGGCTTGCCGCGCACAAAATCAGTAAAAATCAGGCTTTCCCAAGGCGTTTCAATCACCCCGATACAGGCCGGGTACTGAAACTGCGTGCTGGCACTCAGCATGTCCGGGTGGCGGTAAAAGCGTGCTTCCTGGCTGCCCAAAAAAGCTACCTTGCGGATGGACTTTTCTACCAGTTCCACGGTCTGACCCGTACACGGATCTGTCACTTGATGGTGACGCACGTAGTTGACGAACGAAGCGTTGGAGTCCAGGTCCTGGCTGGTGATTGTCAGTGCGTGCTCGCGCCATTGCGGCAACAGCGCGCGCAAGTGGTCGTGCAACTGACCGTGCTGCCAGCGGTAAAGCGTTCTGCGGCCTTGCAGGGGGAGTAGATCCAGGTTCATGACTTCAACTTAGGCAGTGCCGTATGTCCGACTTATTACGGTATTGGTAACAATATGCTGATTGATAGAGAACACAGGCACAACGAAAAGTTTACTCGCGTGCCCGTAGTAATGGTTCGGGGCCGCATTAAAGCGATAAAACCGACGAGCGATTGGCAATCGACGTTTGCTTAATGTTACAAAAACCTTAAAATTCGCCGTCCCTCCCATCACGTTGTTTTCAAGGACGAAAGTCAAAAAGATGAATCACCTCGCTATCGCTAAAGAAGCCCTTATCGCCCAAGCGCAAGCCATCACCCAGATGGCAGACCGCCTCAATGGTGAATTTCAAAGCGCTGTCGAGCTGTTGCTTAGCTGCAGAGGTCGCACCGTGGTCTGTGGCATGGGCAAGTCCGGCCTGATCGGGCAAAAAATGGTCGCGACCTTCGCGTCCACCGGTACCCCGAGCTTCTTCCTGCACCCGGCTGAAGCCTTCCACGGCGACCTGGGCATGCTCAAGCCGATCGACGTGTTGATTCTGATCAGCTACAGCGGTGAAACCGAAGAACTGATCAAGCTGATCCCGAGCCTGAAATCCTTCGGCAACAAAATCATCGCCATGACCGGCAATGGCAAATCGACCTTGGCCAAGCACGCTGACATTTGGCTCGACATCGGCGTTGAGCGCGAAGTGTGCCCCAACAACCTGGCCCCGACCACCTCGACCTTGGCCACCATGGCCATGGGCGATGCACTGGCCGTTGCGATCATCGAAGCTATTCAATTCAAACCGATGGACTTCGCCCGCTACCATCCGGGCGGCAGCTTGGGCCGTAAATTGCTGACCCGCGTGAGCAACGTAATGCACAGCCCAGCGCCGGTTGTCACCCCAACCACCAGCTTTCACGACTGCCTGCTGGTCATGACCCAAAGCCGCATGGGCCTGACCGTGGTGATGGACAACGACGTGCTGGTGGGCATCGTCACCGATGGCGACTTGCGCCGTGCGTTATTGCAGGACCAAGGTGTAATCCACACCACCGTGGAGCACTTTATGACCCGCGACCCGCACACCATCAAAGACGACTCGCAACTGTCCGAAGCCGAAGCCTACATGCTCGACCACAAAATCCGCGCCTTGGCCGTCACCAACCAAGCCAATGCGGTTGTGGGCGTGGTCGAGATTTTCGACTGATCCATCATGCCTCTCGCCCTACAGAAACCAGACCTGTCTGGGGGCTGTGTGGGCGCAGGCTGGCTAAAGGTCTCTGTAGGAGCGAGCTTGCTCGCGATGGCCGCTAACGATGACGCGTGTGTTTGATGGATAAACGCAGCAATTTTGAAGCCATCGCGAGCAAGCTCGCTCCTACAGGTTTTGAATACCGCCCACAACAAATAAAAAACGCGCCTGCTGTCACCCAGGCGCGTGCTGCTTTAGTGCATCGCCAAACCGTCCAGCGACTTGTCGACAAACACCTTGGCCAGCTCCACCAAGTGCATGACCGACATCATCAGATCGCGCGGTTGCCCGCTTAAACCATTCCCCGCCTCATGTGGCTGTATCCACGTGCGTAGGAGCGAGCTTGCTCGCGATGGGATCAACGCGTTTTTGCTGACATGCAGCGTCGTCTGAATCGCGAGCAAGCTAGCTCCTACAGGGGGTGGCAGCCGTACAAACTTGGAAACCGGCGCACTCGAAGGTGCCCTGCGCACGGCCACCATAAAGCGCAGGCCAAAAAAAGCGCCTCGCGGAGGTGGCGCTTTGCGCCAAGTTTGCAAGTCGGGCTACTAAACCCAACCGCTGTGTTTACAGCGATGGGCCGAGACGGCTGATTTTTAGCGGGTGTGACACTGGTCTAACGGCTGGCAAATACCCCGTAGGAGCTGCCGAGGAACGACGGCTGCGATCTTTTCGTCAAAAACACCGCAAAGGCTGGTTTTACGGCTGCTGCGTAACCGGACGCGGCCTCGTTCTACGAAGAGCGAAGACCTCACAATACTGGCCACAAAAAATAAAAAACGCGCCTGCTGTCAATCAGGCGCGTACTGCATCAGCGCATCGCCAAACCGTCCAGCGACTTGTCGACATACGCCTTGGCCAGCTCCACCAAGTGCATGACCGACATCATCAGATCACGCGGTTGCCCGCTCAAGCCATTCCCCGCCTCACTCGCCGAAGCACCCGCGCAGCGCAACAAGTCTGACGCCTGGGCCAAAGCCGCTTCGAAATTGACACTGTCGCAGATGGCATACGTGGCTGTGTCCACGTGCCGAATGGGCTTATGGTCTTGCAGGTAATAATTGAGGGCGCGATCTGCGGCGGCACGGTCCAGCGACTGTGAATCGCACTGTGCAGCATCATCTTGCAGGGTGAACGAAGGTGGATCGGGGACTAGCTTTTTCATGGTGAAACTCCTGACCAACTTAAAGGAGCTGTCACCTGTCGCGACTAAACGAAGGTGGCAGCCGTACGCAGGTTAGTCGACCGGTGATCAGGAAACCCGGCGCACTCGAAGGTGCCCTGCGCACGGCCACCATAAAGCTGAGGCCGAAAAAAAGCGCCTCGCGGAGGTGGCGCCTTGCGCCTGATCACATCGTCGGGCGACTAAACCCAACCGCTGTTTTACAGCGATGGCCGAGACTATGCCCCGATTTGGTCTGGCGCAAGCGAACGGGATTTTCTAGGAAGTTTCGTCACAAGGAAAGGGATGCGTCGTACGAAATGGCTGATTTTTAGGGCGTGTGGCACATCATGGTGAGGAAAGCGTGGGGCGGTTACTATTGCTCATACGTCTTTTCTACTCATCACCGTACTCGGTTCGGGCATTCAGGTATATCAATCCCTGGCTAGGTGGTTCAACAACATACGAAGGAGTGGGTGTGTTGACATCATGGGGCGGAGAGCTGCTGAAGTGCGGAGCATTGCCTATATGGTTCGATCCCTGTTTTTTGAAGCAAGTCCTCCACTGGCGGCATTTCTGTGGGCATGGCTTTCATAGTAGGCATGAAACGATGTTGTCTGCTTTGTTTGTGCTTTTTTGAAGCATAGTGTGTATTCTGGTTTTTTAAATTTTGGATGGGGGTAGCTGTGCGAGTAATGACGGTGAAAGAGTATGCGGTTCTTAAAGGGGCGCGATTTGAAGAGATTGATGTGCCTAGCGCAGATTTCTTGGTGGAAAAACATGGAAGTCGATTTGCATCATCGTTCTCTCATGGTCCGCTGACAGTTGCCCGTCTTGAAAATATTCGCTTCTTCAAGTCGCACGGATTGGTGATGACTGAAGAGGGTTGGGTTCTTAGTGACACTATGCTGGATGGACACTGCAAGAAAATGGTTGAAAGGCTTTCCGCAGGAGAAATCGACCTGAGTGGTGATTTTTCTACTGTTATATCAGAACCTTCGGCTGTAATTGGAGGTCAGCAAAACTTCTATCATTGGATGTTTAACTGGCTTTCTAAATTTACAGCGCTGCACGGTTCTTCGTATTGGAAAGATGTACGCAGTTTGATTTTGAATGGGCCGTTAGAAAAATTTCAGTGGGAAACGCTATTTAAGTTGGGTGTGAGTGGCGGTAAAAATTTGCATGTTGTGCAGGATAGCCGGCCTGTCCTGGTGAAGGACGCTATTGTCCCAACGCTTTTTTCTAATCCGCTGCATTCCCAAGGGCATGTGACTTGGTTGAGGGCTTTACTTACCTCAAAAACTGAAGATCATAATTTTGGTGAGAGAATCTATATTTCTCGAAAAGATGCAGCCAAAGGTAATCGGCAGATACTTAATGAAGATGCATTGATTGCGCTCTTGGAGGCATATGATTTCAAGATTATTCGCTTGGGTGATCTTACTTTGAGGGAGCAAGCCAGCGTTTTTAGAGGCGCGCGATATGTGGTTGCACCGCATGGTGCTGGGTTAGCTAATATTATCCATGCTGAGCCAGGAGCTTGTTTCTTGGAAATGCAGGCGGAAGGTGCTTATACCCAAGTCTATTGGTCTTTAGGGCTTTTATCGGGTGCCGGGCGCTACGATATTTTGGCGTGTGAAGGGTCTGGCGACTTTATCCCATACCAAAAGCATATTGAGGTGGATTTAGACCTTCTAGAAGCGGTTGTTTCCAAAAAATGGGAACTTGAAATGCGTTAATTTTAAATAGTAAGTTCTTTACTTTGCAGTATAAGCTTTGCTATAGGTCTTTGTGGTCTGCCTCGATTGATGGTTGTTTTATGCTGATAGCATTTGATGAGGCAGCCTTAAAGGCTTTAGGTGTCAGTGTTTAATAAGGAGTGTGGGGTTTATATGTCAATTAAAGTTGTTGATAAAGGTTTTGGGAATGTTTTAAATATCCCTGATGATGCTAGGGGGAATGTATTGATCACGATTGAAGGTGATAATAATGTTATCACTATTGTAAATTTGAGACGGGTGGATAATCTTAAGATTACTGTTGACGGTGATGGGGGGATGATACAGATGGACCCTTTTAGGATCGGTAACCTGTCGATAGGAATTAAGCACGGAGCAAAGGTTGTTATTGGTAAAGGTACCAGTATCGAAGGTGCATACATTCTGTCGGACCATGGGCGAGTTGTATCTATCGGTGATGATTGTATGTTTTCATATAATGTGCAAATAAGAACCACGGACTCCCATGGTATTTATGATGTCCTGAATTCATAGAATAAGCGCAACGCTTGAAACGAGAGGCAGAGAGCCAGCCACCGGTAGAATCCAGGCTCTCAC
>NZ_WIWK01000130.1:0-15775 GCF_009600165.1 Pseudomonas sp. FSL R10-0399 | reverse complement strand
GTGACGGCCCTGGCTGAGCCATGGGTGCAGCAACGCGGCCAGCAGGCCGATGACCAGAAACGGGGCCAGACGCGGCACCATCGGCCAGAACGTGAAGCCCACTTCCCACAGTGCCCAAATGACGGTCGCGACAAACACAACGCCAATCACCAGCGTGGCGGCGGGCTTTGTGCGTACATACAGCACGCCGCTTATCAGCAGGCCGAAACCTGCCAGCAGGTAGTACCAGGAGCCGCCCAGTGTGACCAATTGAGCGCCCATGATTGCCAGAAACAGGCCGCTTAGCCCAAGCAAAATCCCGAAGACACCCAGTATCAGGTGTCTCCCTTTAGAGGCAGGTGCCTCTTGTTTAGCATTTTTCATTACGGTATCCCTGAAGCCGGCAGCCAAGGCCTTTACATGCACTGCGAGCGTAGGTTTTAGAATGGTACTGTACGGTACAGTTTTTATTTTGAGCCTGTTTTTGTCACAAATAAAGACAATTTGTCGCAGAGGTGAAATTTTATTTAAAGACGCGGTTGCGTCCTTGGGCGGTGGGGAGATAGGGCAACCGTAGTCGCTGCCGAGGAACGAAGGCTGCGATCAGATCAAAAGATCGCAGCCTGCGGCAGCTCCTACACGAGGTCTTCATCGAGGAGTGCGGCGTACAACTGACGGTCGATATTGGCCCCGCTCAAAATCACGGCCACGCGGCGGCCTTGCTGTAGCGGCTGTTCTTTGATCAGCCCGGCCAATGCGGCGGCACCCGCGCCTTCAGCGGTGTTGTGGGTGGCTTCGTGGTACACGCGGATGGCGTGGGCAATGTCGCGGTCTGATACGCGGATCACTCTTGCGGCGCCCTTGGCGATGATTGCCAGCGCATCAGGTTGTGGCTGGCGGCAGGCCAGGCCGTCGGCGAAGGTGTGGGCGGTGTCAGTGCACACCACTTGGCCTTGCTCGACACTCTGCGCATACGCATCGGCATGCTCGGACACCACGCCGACAATCTCGGTCTGCAGCCCCAGCAGGTCGCGGGCCTGGATCAGCCCGCAGATGCCCGAACCCATGCCGATGGGCACGTACACGGTGTGCAGGTCGGGCACGGCCTCCAGCAACTCCAGCGCATAGGTGGCAACCCCGCGAATCAGGTCCGGGTGAAAGGCCGGCACCAGATGCAAGCCATGCTCGGCGGCCAGGGCAGCGGCATGGCTGCGTGCTTCGTCGAAGTCTTTGCCGTGCTCGATCACTGTGGCGCCCAGTGCGCGCATGGCGGCGTTCTTTTCTCGGGAATTACCTTCGGGCACCACGATGCTGATTGCCAGCCCATGGGCGCGCGCGGCCAATGCCAGGCTCTGGCCGTGATTGCCACGGGTGGCGGTGACCAGGCCGCGAGTGTCGGGCTCTCGGGTCAGCAGGCCCTGCACGTACAACATGCCGCCGCGCTCTTTAAAGGCGCCAGTCGGGGTATGGTTTTCATGCTTGACCCAGACCGTGCAGTCCAGTTGCTCGGCCAACAGGGGCCAGGCCAGTTGCGGGGTAGGGGACATGCTTTGGTACACAGTGGTCGCGGCGAGTCGAAGGGCTGTCAGGTCAAACATGGCACACCGTCATCAGGGGATTTGACTCGATTCTAGGGGCGTCGCATTGTATGGGCCGAGACTTATATTGCATGGCCGACAATAAATGTGGATTCCCCTCATAACCGACTCAGCGCAACCGCGTTATCTGGCGCTGGTAGACGCGATTGCCCACGCCATCAGCTGCGGTGAACTCAAACCCGGTGAGCGTTTGCCGCCACAACGGCGGCTGGCCTGGGCATTGGGCTGGAACCCCAGCACTACCATGCAAGCTTATCGCGAGGCGGCGCGGCGGCATCTGGTGTCGGGCGAAGTCGGGCGCGGCACCTACGTGCTCTCGGGCAGCCAGGAGGCGACGTTGTTCCGCTTGCAACAGGTCGATGAACACGCCGGGCAGATTGACCTGCGCACCAACATCCCGGCGATCGACCACGCCAGCCAAAGCGATCCGCAGGCCCTGCAATGGCTGCTCGAAACCCATCAGTCGATTCGTTTGCAGCATTACCTGAGCGCGGCCGACCTGCTCCAGGCCCGGGTTGTGGGTGCCAACTGGCTCAAGGCACGCGGCCTGCCTGTGCCGCTGGACAACATCATGCTGTGCACCGGAGCGCAGCAAGGCTTGTTCACGGTGTTGCTGTCGTTGTGCCAGGCGGGTGAGCCGGTGCTGGTTGAAGCGCTGACCGCGCCGGGGATCAAAGCCGCCTGCGCGCAGTTGCGTTTGCCGATGCATGGCATTGCCATGGACGGGCAAGGCATCGTGCCCGAAGACTTTGACCGCATCATCCGCGCCACCGGGGCGCGCATGGCGGTGCTGACCCCGACCCTGCACAACCCGACATCAGCGGTGATGGGTGACCAACGCAAGCAGGCAATTGCCCGGATTGCCCGGCGCCATGGCGTGTGGATTATTGAAGATGACGTGTATGGCGCGCTCACCGACAGCCCGCCGTTGTGCAACTACCTGGGGGATTTGGGGATACTCGTCAGCAGTTTGTCGAAGACCGTAGCTGCCGGTGTGCGCCTGGGCTGGATTGCCGCCAGCCCGACGTTGCTGGCGCGCATCGACCCGCATGCGCAATCGGCGCACTGGGGCATTTCGCCCCTGTGCGTGGCGATTGCCAATCAATGGCTCAGCGACGGCACGGCAGTGCAGCGCTTGGCCTGGCAAACCGAAGAAGTGACCCGGCGCTGGCGCCTGGCGAAAAAGTTGCTGGGCGCGGTGATGTCCCAGACAGACACGCCATCGCCGCATATCTGGCTAACCCTGGCCCCCGCTGAAGTCAGCTTTGCCCACGCCTGTCAAAAGGTCGGTGTGGAGGTGGTGTCGGCGGAGGTGTTTGCGGTTAAATCCTGCACCCTGAACGCGGTACGCATCAGCCTGACGGCGGCTTCGAGTGCGCAACGCTTGAAAGTTGCGCTGGAGCGTATTGCCCGGCTTATTGACCAAGGAACCCCATGCGCAGAGAAATAGGCTACTGGCACCGCGAAGGCCGCGAACTGTTTTACTACCTGGAATTCAAGCCCGAAACGGCCGAGTTTTACCTCACCTGCGAGCACACCCCGAGCGAGGGAGAAGGCAGCGTGCGTTCGGTATTGCTCAGCGAAGCGCGGGGCGAGCGCAACTACGAAGACGCGTTGCTGATCATCAAAGAAGAACTGTTCAAGCAGTACACCGTGTAACCACGGTTTACACTGCCCTTTGTGGGAGCGGGCTTGCTCGCGATGGTCGTTAATGATGACGCGTATTTGCCTGGCAAATGAGGCGCTCTGAAGGCCATCGCGAGCAAGCCCGCTCCCACTTGGGTCGTGTTGCGATTATGTTCAGTTGGGTGGGGTTATTCAGCGCAATCGCTCAAGCATCTGGTAGTACCACATGCCCGCCGCCAGCATCGGGTTGCCGAGGAGGTCGCCCATGGGCACGCGGATGTGCTGGCAACCGGCAAAGGTGTCGAACTGCTCCAGTTGGCCGGTGATCGCCCGGCCCATGATTTCGCCCATGATGTGGCTGGTGGCGATGCCGTGCCCCGAGTAGCCCTGGCAGTACCAGACGTTGTCCGAGAGTTTGCCCAGTTGCGGGATGCGGTTGATCACAATGCCCATCGCGCAGCTCCACTGGTACTCGATGTTCACCCCTTTGAGCGCCGGGAAGGTCTGCTCGATGCACGGGCGCAATTTCCCCGCGATATCGCGCGAGTCTTTACCGCTGTAATTGGCACCGCCGCCAAACAGCAGGCGGCCATCGGCGGTCATGCGGTAGTAGTCGAGCACGAAGCGGCAGTCATACACCGCGAGGTCTTGGGGATTCAACTGGCGAGCCAGGTCGCCCAGGGGTTCGGTGGTGACGATCCCGCCCATGGCCGGGAAGATCTTGCCTTTGAGCTTGCCCGGCTCCAGCTTGTGGTACACGTCACCGGCCAGCAGCACCTGATTGGCGTCAATGCGCCCGTGGGCCGTGCGCACGCCGGGGGTGTCGCCGTGGATGATTTCCAGCACTTCGCTGTTTTCGAACATCAGCGCGCCAAGGCTTTCGGCTGCGCGGGCCTCGCCAATGCAGAGGTTGAGCGGGTGCAGGTGCATGTTGCGCATATTCTTGATCGCGCCGTGATACAGGTCACTTTGCAGAATGCCGCGCACCTGGCTGCGGTCGAGCAACGACACTTCACTGCCCAGGCCACGGCGCACCGCTTCGTCGTAGTCCTTGCGCAAGCCTTCCATATGGCTGGGTTTGTAGGCTGCATGCAGGTGCCCGTGCTTGAGGTCGCAGCGGATGCCGTATTTTTCGACCCGCTGCTGGATGATCTCGTGCCCGCGCCAGCGCAGGTGCCAGATAAAGTCATCGACCTGGCTGCCGAGGCGACGGCGCATCTGCTTGCGCATCGCTTCATCGCCCGAGAGGCTGCCGGTCACTTGCCCGCCATTACGCCCGCTGGCGCCCCAGCCGATTTTGTTGCTCTCGACAATGGCCACTTTCAGGCCTTTTTCGGCCAGCTCGACGGCGGTCGCCACGCCGGTAAAACCGCCGCCAATAATCACCACATCGACCCGGTGCTGGCCTTGCAGCGTCGGGTAATCGGTTTCATGGGTGAGGGTAGCGGTGTAATAAGAGTTGCAACGTTCAGACATGGTGGCTCCGTTATCTTTCTTATAGGGGTGAGGCAGAAAGGGGGCTATGGCGCCCGCGCCGGTCCTGCTCATCCACTTCGGCCATGCACTGACAATAGGCGAGTTGTGAGGGCTAAATAAACCCCCTGTTACCAAGTTTTACAGCGACGTGATCAGAACGTGACTTCGCTCACTTGCAGCACCCAGGTGATGGTCTGAGTTTTGTCATCCCACACATAGCGAAAATGCGGGCCTTGGCGTGGAATCGAAAGCGCAGGCGGGCGAAAGGCTGCTACGCATTCGTGGCCGGCAAGGCGCACGCTGTTATACAGCAGCCCCCAGGCCGAGGCCTCGCGGTGTTGTTTGGCAAAGGCTTGCGAAGCGCCGTAACTGGACAGGGAAGGGTGGTGCAAGGCGGGTTCGGCGCGTATATCGATCATTGGCTCAAGCACGGTGTTGATGTAGGTGCGCAGGGTGATCTCGAGGCTCGCCTCTTGGGTGGCGCGCCAGAATTGTTCCTGATGAAAGCGGGTCTCGGCGATGGCGGCGTCAAGGCTGTTGGCGCAGTAATAAACCCCGTAACTGCCATCGGTGAAGCGGCTGGCACGGCCGATATGGGTAAAAGCCGCCATGATCGGGGTCGAGCCTTCTCCACACAGGCGGTCTTGTGGATGCACGCGGTTAAGGACCCCGGCCTGGTCGCGCAGGCGGTCATTGGTCAGGCTTTCGAGGGCAAAGGCGATGTCCAGATCGGCCGGGTCAAGGGTGTCCTCAAACACCGAAATGGGCGGGAATGCACTGTTGATAATGCGATAAGCGTTGTTCCACTCGGGCAGCACGCTTAACAACGGGGTGTCTGGCATCAGCCCCGCACCCCGTCCAGATAGCGGCGCACATCTGCGAGGTCGACCACTTGGCCGCCGAGCATGTAGCTCAACGCACTTTGGCCGTTGAATGGCGCGGTGTTGTTGGCTTTGTGGACCCACTCGTAAGCCCGCTCGGGCTGATTGCTGAACAGGATGCGCAGCGCTTTGTGCACGCCCATCAGGTACGAAATACGCTCAAGGGTGTCGTGGGGCAGGCGAACATTCGGCAGTTTTTTGTACTTGAAGTACGTGGTGTTGCCGATAGCGCCGAGCAGGGTGCATTGCTGATCTTTGCTGCAACCCCAGTGCTCCATCAAATTGAAGAAGAACGTCAGGGCGACACGGCCCGCATCACCGCTGGTGATATCGGGCCGGGTGTTGTGGGCGACTAAATGCATGGTGGCCTCCAAAGCGTTGATACCTTGGAGGCTACACCCTATCTGGATAATTACAAAGAATGTATTCGCATGTGAACTGGGTAATCCATTGCTTTATGTGTTGGGCAGCGACTTGGCCTTGTTCATACACCGCTGGCGGCGTTCATCAACACGCTGGGCAAACCAGGCGGTGGTGAGGTTGCGGGTGATTTTAGGGCTTTGCAGGGTGATGCCCGGCAACACGGCGCGGGGCAGCGGTTTGGCCTGTTGGCGGTCGGCCAGGGCAAAGACTTTGCGATAGACCTCGGTCTGCTCAAATTCAAGGTGGTCACCTTTGAGCAACTGCTGGCGGATCTGGTTATCGTTCAAGCCCAGTTGCTTGCCCAACACGCGAACAGCGCGTTCGGTAGAGCCCACGGCGTAAGAGTCGGGGATGGTCACGTCGCCATCCAGTGCCAGCTGTATGCCTGACACCTGGCTCACGGCATTCTGAAAGGCGGCATTGCGACTGGCGTACCAGCCCGCATTGAAGTCAGCAAAGCGATACAGCGACTGCGTGTAGTCGGCCGGGTAGCCGAGCAAATGGGCAGTACCAAAGTACATGCCGCCACGACGGGTAAAGACTTCCTGACGAATCGTGCCCGGTATCGGGTAGGGGTAATCCTGGGCGTGTTTCTCGGCAAAGGCGATGCTGACCTGCATTGGCCCGCCGGTATGCACTGGGTTGAGGCTACCAAACAGGTTTTTGCCCAGCGGCACCATGCCGATAAAGTCATCGAAGATGGCGCTCAACTGGCCTTCGGTGCGTGCCGCATCAAGGCGCTGGTTATAGGTTTTGCCCGTTGGCGAGGTGATGTTCAGCGCACTGCGCACCACGAACTCCGGGATGTGCAGTTTGCCCGCGCGCCGATTGATTTCGCTGCGGGCAATTTTTGCCAGGTTGGGCACCGGCGGGTCTGCCTGAAAAGTCGACTCTTGCTCAGTCACGGCCAGCACCGAGCACAGGTTTTCGTCGTTGGGCTCAAGCTTTTGCGCGGCGAAGGCGGTGTAAATGTCGTTGGCCCAGCCCTGGCGATCCGCAACGTTGGCGGGCAGCAGTTGAAGCAACCGCGCACGCGCCTGTTCGGGCGTGCGACCGGGTAGCGTCTGGGTGCTATGGCTGCTGCACCCGACGATCACAATGGGTAAAGAAAGCGTTAATACCTGCATGAAAAATCGATTCACTAACGCTTAACTCCCCAATAAATAGAACGATGTGCTGACGTATCAATCGTCTCGTGTCAGCACTTCCAGCAGTTCGATCTCAAACGTGAGGTCCGAGTTCGGTGTGATGTGTTTGCCCATGCTTCTTTCACCATAGGCCAAGTGCGCGGGAACTTGCAGTTTGCGCTTGCCGCCCACTTTCATCCCCATCAGGCCCTGGTCCCAGCCCTTAATGACGCGGCCTGTGCCAATCACGCACTGGAACGGCTTGCCGCGCTCATGGGAGGAGTCGAAGACCGTGCCATCTGCGAGCCAGCCGGTGTAATGCGCGGTGATCAGGGCGCCTTTGACGGCAGCTTTGCCTTCGCCCAGTGCGAGGTCGGTGATCTGAAGTTCGTTGTTCATGGTGCGGGACTCGAAATTAAAACGTGTAGGAGCGAGCTTGCCTCGCGATCTTTTGATCTTTCGCGAGGCGAGCTGAGATTGCGCGGTTTTTCTCAGGATGCGGCCCGTTTGGCAATCAGTTTTAAATTATTTTTTCGTAGGACAAGGCTCTAAAACAAAGGGTTTGCGGAACTTATCAATGAGGATAATTGTCATTCGCGCTTTACTCTCAATTGAGAATGGTTACTATTGTCGCCCTGGCAGCGCCGGGGTGAGCTAAGCAAGACGAGATCCTTTGAGGGAATCGTGCCCAGCCATTCCAGCCTTTGGCCTGCTGAGCACACTCCATTGTTAAGGGATCAACTGGACATGTCGTCTCGATTCAAACGCAGTCAATTTTCACTGGCTATTGTGGCCGCACTGGCTTCACCGACCTTGCTCGCCGATGCGCTGGAGCGTGAACGCGATGAAGTGCCCGTGGAGGCCAGCGACCTGCCGGTAGATGGCAGCAAGCAGGCGCTGCAACTGGAAGAAACCCGTGTGTTGGGCACCGCCGCTGAAGAATTGAAGCAGGCGCCGGGCGTGTCGATCATTACTGCTGAAGACATTAAAAAACGTCCGCCGGCCAATGATCTTTCCGACATCATCCGTCGTGAGCCCGGGGTTAACCTCACCGGCAACAGTTCCAGTGGCGCACGCGGTAACAACCGCCAGATTGACTTGCGTGGCATGGGCCCTGAAAACACCTTGATCCTGATCGACGGCAAGCCGTCTTCTTCGCGTAACGCCCAACGTTACGGCTGGAGCGGCGACCGTGATACCCGTGGCGAAACCAACTGGGTACCGGCCGAAGAAGTGGAGCGTATCGAAATCCTCCGCGGCCCGGCAGCTGCCCGTTACGGCTCAGGCGCGATGGGCGGGGTGGTCAACATCATCACCAAGCGCCCGACCGACAAGCTCGGCGGTTCTTTGACGGCCTACTACCTGTCCCCGGATGACAGCGCAGAAGGCATCAGCAAACGTACCAACTTCAACCTCAGCGGCCCGCTCACCGATGACCTGGTGTTTCGCGTGTATGGCGGCCTGAGCAAAACCGACGCGGATGACGCGCGCATCAATACCAGCGAGCAGGCCTACGCAGACAGCGTAGTGGCAGGCCGAGAAGGCGTGCGCAACAAAGACGTCAACGGCTTGTTGAGCTGGCAGTTCACCCCGGAGCAATCCCTGGACCTTGAGGCCAGCTACAGCCGCCAGGGCAATATCTACGCGGGCGATACCATGCTCAACAGCGGGGGGGATTTCGTTAACAGCCTGTACGGCAAAGAAACCTCGGTACTGCAACGCAGCATGTTTTCGGCCACCCACAATGGCTCGTTTGACTGGGGCACCACCATGGCCATGCTCAGCCATGACCTGACCCGCAACTCGCGTTTGAACGAAGGCTTGGCAGGCTACGGTGAAGGTGCACCGTCTGAGTCGGCCGGTAGCTTCCAGTCGCGCCTGCGCAACACTCGGGCCAAGGCTGAAGCCAACTTGCCGCTGGACTTCTACACCCATCAGGTACTGACCTTGGGCGGCGAATACCTGTACGAGTCGCTGAATGATCCGGGCTCGTTGCGTCCACAAAGCTGGGACCCGGGCGCCGACGGTACTGCGGGTATTTCGGGCACCGACCGCACCCAGACCAAGTCCACCGCCAACAGCTACGCGTTTTACGTTGAGGACAACCTCGAAGCCGGGTCCAAAACCATCGTTACGCCGGGCTTGCGCTACGACCACCACGACAAGTTTGGCGGCAACTGGAGCCCGAGCCTCAACGCTTCGCACCAGATCACTGATGAACTGAGCCTTAAAGGCGGTATTGCCCGGGCCTACAAAACCCCGAACCTGTACCAGTCCAACCCAAACTACCTGTTGTACAGCCGTGGTAACGGTTGCAGCTCGGTAGAAGTCAACCTGGGAGGTTGCTACCTGGTGGGTAACCCGGACCTCAAACCGGAAATCAGCATCAACAAAGAGATCGGTCTGGCGTTTGACAAAGGCAACTGGCGCACCAGCGCGACGTACTTCCGTAACGACTACCAGAACAAGATCAATGCCAGCAACGAATCGGCTTTCCGTCTGCCCAACGGCCGTCGTGTATTGCAGTGGGAAAACAGCGGCAAGGCCATCGTGCAAGGGGTTGAGGGCAACCTGTTCGTCAACCTGCGCAAGGACCTGGACTGGAACACCAACCTGACCTACATGATCGACAGCAAAGACAAGAAAACCGGCGAGCCATTGAGTATCATTCCCAAGTACACGCTCAACACCACCCTGGACTGGTACGCCACCGAGCAGCTTTCGTTCCAGGTCAGCGGCACGTACTACGGCGAGCAGAAGGCGCCCAAGTACAACATGCGCGCCAACGAGTCACTGGACAAATCGGTGCAGCAGTCGGTTGACCCGTATGGCTTGGTGGGGCTGAGCAGCGGCTATGAGTTCAACAAAAATCTGAGCGTGCGGGTGGGCATCAACAACCTGCTCGACAAGCAGCTGTACCGCAAGGGCAACGCTGACGAGGCGGGCGCCCAGACCTACAACGAAGCGGGCCGTGCCTACTTTGCGTCGGTGACCACTTCGTTCTGATCACAGCATTGGCCTGACCGCTGTTTGGGTGCAGGCAATAACAGGCGCGACATCCTTTGCAGGTGTCGCGCCGTTGTCACATTGGGCTCTGGCAAAACCGTGGCTGGGGCTGATGAAGGATTGAACAGATGAAACTTGCATCGTCGGCATGGCTGCCGATTCTGTCTCGCGCACTGGCCGCCATGGTGGGCGGCTATGTGTTTACCTATGCTTTTACGGCGGCGCTGGCGCGGCTGTTGCCAATGGACAACGTGGACTCAATGCTGGTCGCCAGCCTGTTGTCGTTCGCTATCTATACCTGCGCCATTTTGTGGGCCTTTATGGCGCGTCATCAGTGGTCGGCCTGGATGGGGGCCGTGCTGGCGCTGCCATTGGCCGCGATCGGTTTTTGGCCGCAACTGCTGGAGCGACTCGGATGAAACAGACCATCACCCAATCTCTGGCCTGGCTGCACACCTGGGGTGGACTGATCGTAGGCTGGTTGTTGTTTGCGATTTTTCTGACCGGCAGCCTGGCGGTGTTCGATCAAGAGATCGACAACTGGATGCACCCGGAGCTGCCCGCCCACCACTTGACGGACGAACAGGCCGTGGAGCGCGGGTTGAGCTACTTGCGCGAGCATGAGCCCAACGCCAAACAATGGGGCGTAAGCCTGCCCTATGATCGTTCGCCCGAGTTGCGCGCCTCGACCGGCGGGCGTCGCGACGGCGTATCGGTGACCCTGGACCCCAACACCGGTGAAGTCTTGCCGGTACGCGAGTCGGCGGGCGGGCGCTTCTTTTTCCTGTTCCACTTCACCCTGTTCATGCCCGGCATGCTCGGGATTTATGTGGTCGGTGCGTTGGCCATGGGCATGCTGGCGGCGTTGATCAGCGGCATCGTGATCCACAAAAAATTCTTCAAGGAGTTCTTCACCTTTCGCCCGGCCAAAGGCCAGCGCTCGTGGCTTGACGCGCACAACGCCAGCGCCGTGCTGTTGCTGCCGTTTCACCTGATGATTACCTACAGCGGGTTGGCGATTTTTCTGGTGATCTACATGCCAGCGGCCATGGACGCGCTGTTTGATGGCAGCCGCGACGCGTTTTTCAAGGCCCAGGACCCTGCGCCTGCGGTGGTCGAGGCCAAACGCCCGGCGCGGGCCGAACCGGCACCGCTGGTGGCCATCGGGCCATTACTGGCAAAAGCCCGCGACGTTATGGGGCCGCTGAGCGGGGTGAGCATTACCAACCCTGGCATGAGCAACGCCGAGATTCAGATCCGGCCGATTCTGGGCAACCGCATTGCCCTGATTAAAGGTGGCGGCATGCGGTTTGACGGGGTCACGGGTGAGCAACTGTCCGGGCCGACCGAGATGCGCGCTTCGGTGCTCACGCACCGGGTAATTTCCGGTATGCACTTTGCGCAGTTCGGCGGTTACCCGATGCGCTGGGTGTACTTCATTTGCGGGTTAATCAGCAGCGCCATGATCGCCACCGGGCTGGTGCTGTTCACCGTTAAACGGCGCCGTAAATACGCCAGCGAAGGCCGGGTAGCCCAAGTGCTTTACCGGGTGATCGAGGCCGTTAACGTCACAGTGATGGCGGGCTTGAGCCTGGCCTGTATCGCTTACCTGTGGGGCAATCACCTGCTACCGGTGGGCATGGCTGAGCGCCCGGATGCGGAGCTGACGGTGTTCTTTGGTGTGTGGGCCTTGACCCTGGTGCATGCCTTGCTGCGCCCGCGCATGCATGCCTGGCGTGAGCAACTGGGGCTGGCGGGGGTGATGTGCCTGAGCTTGCCACTGGTGAGCCTGCTGACCGTTGATCATTCGTGGGCGTTGCACAGCCGCATGGGCGTCGAACTCACCACCATGGCTCTGGGTGGCGTGTTGTTGTGGGCGTGCTGGAAAGTCTCGCAACCGCAAGTTGAGCGGGTGCCGCGTAAAAAGGCAACTGTGCTGGCGGAGGTGAACTGAGATGCTGGCACATTACATTGCGGCCTGGGCTTTTGCCTATATCGGCATGCTTGCCCTGTGCCAAGGGCTTGAGCGCCATTACAAGCAAGTCTGGAACAAACCGCCGTCAGCCGGGCTGCGTCGTGCTTTGCGCGGGGCAGGGTGGTTGAGTCTGGCGTTGAGCTTCTACTTTTGCGGCCTGGCCTGGGGCTGGGCAATGGGTCCCATTGGCTGGTTTGGTCTGATCTCGCTCAGTGGCTTTGCGTTGCTGATGTTGTTGCCGTACCGCGCACGGCTGGCGGTGTGGCTGCCGCTAGGGTTCGTCCCGCTGTGGGCGGTGATCGAAATGTTAAGCCTTTACCGTTGGTCTGTTTAGGTATTTTTGACAGGTAGGCAGCCCCGCGCAAATGACCGAATCTCTTGAGTCAAACAGACTCAGTTTTCGGTCATTTTGCGGAGTGCTTCACTATGCCCCTGATTAATGAAGTTCAAGGCCTGTGCGAGCGCTTGGCGCCTTTGGGCTGGCATGACCTGTTGTTGCTGCACGGTCTGGATATTCAGGCCCGCCCGCTGGCTGAAGAGTTGAGCAAGGTGTTGGCGGTTGACCGTTCGGTTAAAGGTTTTGAAGACTTTTCGTTGCAGGGCACACGGGCCATCGAAGCCGGCAACCCTGCACGCAGTTTGCTCTACCACGCCTTGGCGTCGCCCAATGTGCTGCAGGCTGCCAATGGTGATGCACTTACCGACTTTGCCACTGCGGCAGAACTCGAGACACTGCTCAACTACGTCTATGGCGTTGCCCTGCCTTCGCTTGAAGCGCTGCAAGCGCAGGCGGGCGCCAACGCAACCCTGGGGCTAGTGGTGTTTGCCACCGAGTATCGTCCCCGTGCCGATACCCCTCACCACCAGCATGCCGACCTGTGCTTTTGTCGCACAGGCATTGCCCGCGTCGGCACTGCGCCCGCCCTGTATGACCCGCAATTGCGCGGTTTCACGCCTTTTGTCGAGGCGCAGCCGCAGGCCATGCGGGTTATCCCTGCGCGCTTCGGCGTCTATGTGGCCGTACGGGAAAAAGGGCAGACGGGGCCAGGATGGGTCGAGGGAGACGACCAACTGGATTTTTGGCGGCCCTTGCACAAAGTGTTCAACGGCACGCAGTGCATTGCCGGTTTTGATCTGCAAGTAGACCTGCAGGCTTTTCACGTCAATGAGAAGCTGCGCCAGTTTCATCTGCGCAGAGGTCAGGAGGCGGACTGGTTCGAGCCCGACATTTCTCAGCCACCGTTTGTGCTGACTCAAGCGCTTGCAGAATGGGCGGACAGCCAGCAGTTCGGGCCGGGTTTGTGCGTACCCGTTGCGAAAGCCCGGCTGGTTGAGCGCGCTGAATACAAGGGCCAGCCGGTATCTTTCCATGTTCCACCCAAGGCCAACTTTGGTTACATCATCAATAAACGCTATCAACTTCAGGGCGACGGTTCGGTACGCGACTTAAACAACGATCCGGACGTCGAGGCGATTGTCGAGGCGGGCAACTACCGCGCGCTGCACTTTATCGACTTCACTGCCGAAGGTTGGGTCAAGGCCCATTGCCCTGCCTTGAATGCCGCTATCGGGTTGAATGTGGCGGCCTATTCGATTCTGGCCGCGCCCGATTTCTACCCGGCCTGCGGGCAAGCTCAGTTGGGCGAATGGGCGCAAGAGCAAGGCTTTCCCGAGCCGATTTGGTACGTCACATTGCAGGCGCTTTCTGAGCGACGAGTTGCGGGTAATCCTGACCTGATGGGCGGGCATTTTGTCCTCGAAGACAAAAGCATTACGGCTGTATTGACCGCAGGTGCACCTTCGGAGCAAGGGCAAACCGTTGGCGATTCGGCGAGTGCAAAGCGCCAGTCCTGTCTGGCGGACACGGCGGCGGGCACCTTCAGCCCCGGTTGGGAGATTGCCGGTGATGGCCAAGGGTTTGTAACTAAGTACTTGTGTGCTTATTTGCTGGGCAGCCCGTTCACAGAGGATGTGCGGATCTGCTCGGCAGCAGGGGGCTACTGGCCTGCAGTAACCCCGGACAGCGCAAGGACCTTTGAGCCCTATGTGTCCAAACCGACGATTATTCCTCTGACGGACGCCGAAATAGGGTTGCTTGAGCAAACGCCCTGGGATGGGCTGACGGGGCCGCGCCTGATCACCGTGGATGGGCGTCAAGTGGTCGAATGCACGGCGTATGCGTACAGCGATTACACCCGCAATGCACTGGATGGGCAATTGTCGTTGCACCTGACAGGGCAGACCTCCCAGGCTGAGTATCAGCAGCGTATTCTGGCCATGCAGTCAGCCTATGCCGCAGTAAATGCCAATACCCGTGCAGAACAGGGCCTGTGGTCAGTGTTGTCCTTCACGCCGGTCGATGGCGTTGACTGGGCGTTGCCAAGAGCCGATTTAAAAGCTTGGTCCGTGCTGCAGGAGCAGATTTTTTTCTTTCGGATTTATCGGTATGGCGCCATCTCGACCCCGGCCGATTACACCAAGCGGCACATGGAGATACTCGACCTGGTTGAGCTTTTTATCGGCGATGAGTCCTTGCTGATAAAGCGCAACGACCAACCGTGGCAGATAACACCGCGTGGCTGATCGGGATGTGGTCATTGTTGGCGCCGGCCCGGCCGGTACGGCTGCCGCCATTTTATGTGCGCAGCGCGGGTTGCGGGTGACGTTGCTGGAACAAGCGGCTTTTCCTCGCACTCGTCCAGGAGAAACATTGCCCCCCGGGGTTGAGGCCGTGCTGGATCAACTTGGTATCGCGCAAGCAATCAACCAAGGCGGCTTTTTGCGTCACCCGGGCCATGTCGTGAAATGGGCGGGCGAGCGTTTGTTCAGCGCGTTTGGTGAGAGCGCCAGCGGGCCGGCGCTGGGGTATCAAATCCCTCGCGAGACACTCGACAGCCTGCTCCTGGCCCGTGCCGCCGGTTTGGGCGTTGACGTGGTGCAGCCGTGTCGCGTGCTGGGCGTGCTGCACGACCGACAGCAGGTTTGCGGCGTCAGCACGGCACAAGGTGACCTGCTGGCGGCATGGGTCATTGACGCCAGCGGAGGCAATGGCTGGTTGTCGCGCCAGCTGGGCTTGCCCTGGCGCACTTATTCCCCCAGGTTGCTCGCCCACTATGGCTATGCAACGGGCGACTTGCCTGAAGGCGCTGAGGTGTGCGGGATAGAAGCTGATCCGTTTGGCTGGTACTGGATGGCGAAGATTCGCAGCGATTTCTACCACTGGACGCGCCTGTGTTTTACCAACGCGGGCAACCATCAGGCTGTCCCGCCAGCGGTTTTCAAACCGTTGCGTGCCAGTGGCCCCGTGCGCGGTGCTGATGTGACTTGGCGGCTCTGTCAGCAGGCCAGTGGCGACGGTTTTTTTATCGCGGGGGATTCTGCTTTCGTGCTGGACCCTTCATCCGGGCACGGCGTACTCAAGGCACTGATGACGGGCATGATGGCTGCGCATGCTGTGGTTGAGTCCCTGAGCACCCCTTGGCAGGTGCTAAGCATCCAGCAGCAATATCAGTACTGGATCAACGACTGGTTTAATCGTGATCGGCTGAAAATGAGAGAGTTTTATCGCACTCATCCATTTGCACCTGAGTGGTGCGATTAGATCACGCTGTAGGAGGGGCCGCCCCGTCTTCGACGCCGCGCTGTCGCGCAGCAAACAGGCCGCCGAGTATCTTCAGCATCCCC
>NZ_WIWK01000012.1:0-84292 GCF_009600165.1 Pseudomonas sp. FSL R10-0399 | reverse complement strand
TACTGAGTTCGTGATAGGACATAGTGGCAGCACCGTACCGGAAAGGTCAGGTGTTGCACTCAGTTTTTGCGGCCGCCCACTTTCTCGATGTTGGTAAACACTTGTTGGCCGCTTTCGCGCTTGGCCTTGGCGAACAAGATGGCGCCAGGTGCATACAGCAGGGCCGAGAGCAGCAGGTACTTCAGACCACCGGCATAGATCAGCCAGATCGCGTAGATCAGCGCGACAGAACCGATGATCAGGTCTTTTTTGCGCTCAGCCAGGGCGTTCTCATAAGTCTCGCCGCGCACCGCCAGCAGCAGGCCGTAGGCCGCCGACCAGAGATAAGGCACGAGGATCATCGAGGTCGCCAGATAGATCAGCGACAAGTAGGTGCTTTCCGAGAACAGGGTGATGATCAGGAAAATCTGCACCATTACGTTGGTCAGCCACAGGGCGTTGACCGGTACGTGGTTGGCGTTTTCCTTCTTCAGGAACGCCGGCATGGTGTGGTCTTTGGCGGCCGAGAACATGATCTCTGCACACAGCAGCACCCACGACAGCAGGGCTCCCAGCAAGGACACGATCAAGCCGACGCTGATCAGCACCGCACCCCAGTGGCCGACCACGTGTTCAAGCACGGCCGCCATCGAAGGGTTTTGCAGTTTTGCCAGTTCTGGCTGAGTCATGATGCCCAGCGACAGCACGTTCACCAGCACCAGCAAGAGCAGCACGGTGATAAAACCGATCACGGTGGCGCGACCGACGTCTGAGCGTTTTTCGGCACGAGACGAGAAGATGCTCGCGCCTTCGATACCGATGAACACCCACACGGTGACCAGCATCATGTTGCGCACTTGGTCCATCACGCTGCCCAGCGACGGGTTTTTCAGGCCCCAGATGTCACTGGTGAAGATGTCCAGTTTGAAGGCGAACAGTGCAATCAGAATGAACAGAATCAGCGGCACGACCTTGGCGACGGTGGTCACCAGGTTGATGAACGCTGCTTCCTTGATGCCGCGCAAGACCAGAAAGTGCACGGCCCAGAGCAGGATTGACGCGCCGACGATGGCGGCGACCGTGTTGCCTTCACCGAAGATCGGGAAGAAGTAACCGAGTGTGCTGAACAGCAGCACGAAGTAGCCCACGTTGCCCAGCCAGGCACTGATCCAGTACCCCCAGGCCGACGAAAAGCCCATGTAATCGCCAAACCCGGCCTTGGCGTAGGCGTACACGCCGCCGTCCAGGTCGGGTTTTCGATTGGCCAGGGTCTGGAACACAAATGCGAGGGTCAGCATGCCTACGGCGGTGATTGCCCAGCCGATTAAAATCGCCCCGACATCCGCACTTGCTGCCATGTTTTGCGGCAGCGAAAAGATCCCGCCGCCAATCATTGAACCGACTACCAGAGCAACCAATGCACCTAGTCGAAGTTTTCCAGGAGTGTCAGACATTTAGAGTGACTCCAATCCATGTGAAGTGATGTCTCAGAGGTTATTGCGTTGTTTGCTTACCCTGTTGACTTAGGTCAGGTCATGACTACATTCCATTGTCAGTAGAGCGGGGAGGTCGCTATTGCGCATTTTTATGACGCGCGCTGGAAACCCGGCTCCAGAGGGCTTTCAGGTAATACAGCGGCTTTAATTGATTCGTCGTGGGGAATGAAGCTAGACACTATTTGAGAATTTGCAAATGTGAGCCGAATGTTTCATTTAACGACCTGTGAAATGAAAACGTCATCTGCATCTGCGTTGGTTTTTGGTCTTTAATAGAAAATCTTGCTGTTAAAAAATCAGGCTTATAGCGCAACTTTATTAAACGTGTGGGTCGAACATTTATTTACTCGCAAGTGTCTGTCGCTAGATCAGCAGCATTAATAAAACACCCGACAAAGAGGTAGCGATGTCTCAACAGACCCAGAAGCTTCGGCTCAATGCCTTGATTGCGTTAGTGGTCGGGTCGATGATTGGTGGCGGTATTTTTTCATTGCCACAAAATATTGCCGAACGAGCCGCTGGCGCTGCGGTATTGATCGGTTGGGCAATCACGGCGGTGGGCATGCTGGCGCTGGCTTTTGTGTTCCAGACCCTGGCCAATCGCAAGCCGGAGCTGGATTCGGGGGTGTACGCCTACGCCAAGGCCGGATTTGGCGACTACATGGGCTTTTCGTCGGCCTGGGGGTACTGGATCAGTGCCTGGATGGGCAACGTGGGCTACTTCGTGTTGCTGTTCAGCACCTTGGGTTTTTTCGTCCCCGCGTTTGGCCAAGGCAATACGCCCATTGCCATCGGCTGTGCATCGCTGTTGCTGTGGGGCGTGCATTTTTTGGTGATGCGCGGCATCAAAGAGGCCGCGTTTATCAACCAGCTGACCACCGTGGCGAAAATCGTACCGATCGTGATGTTTATCGTGCTGGCCGCCGTGGCGTTTAAAGCCGACATCTTTACCCGTGACCTGTGGGGCTCAGAAATGCCCAGCGTCGGTAGCGTGATGGACCAGGTGCGCAACATGATGCTGGTCACCGTGTTTGTGTTTATCGGCATCGAAGGCGCCAGTGTTTACTCCGGGCGCGCTGAAAAGCGTTCCGATGTGGGCAAGGCTACCGTGATCGGGTTTCTCGGCGTGCTGGCGTTGCTGGTGCTGGTGAACGTGCTGTCGATGGGCATCATGACTCAGCCCGAACTGGCGCAACTGCAAAACCCGTCCATGGCCGGGGTGCTCAAGCATGTGGTGGGGGATTGGGGGGCGATTCTGATCAGCATCGGCCTGGCGGTTTCATTGCTCGGAGCGCTGCTGTCATGGGCGTTGTTGTGCGCCGAGATTCTGTACGCGACGTCTCGGGATAAAACCATGCCGGCGTTCCTGAAAAAGGAAAACGCCAACCATGTGCCGGTCAACGCCCTATGGCTGACCAATATCATGATTCAGCTGTTTCTGGTCATCACGCTGGTGTCATCGGGCACCTACACCACCCTGATCTACCTCGCCTCATCGATGATTTTGGTGCCGTACTTCTGGTCGGCGGCGTATTCGGTGTTGTTGTGTGTGCGCGGTGAAACCTACGCCAAGGCCAGTCGTAGCCGGGTCAAGGACCTGCTGATAGGTGCCATCGCATTGATCTACGCGATGTGGTTGCTGTATGCGGCGGGGCCCAAATACTTGCTGTTGTCCGCGTTGCTCTATGCGCCGGGGATATTTCTGTTTGCCAAGGCCAAGCGTGAGCAAGGGCAGGCGTTGTTCAAGGGCATAGAGCCGCTGATATTCGCAGCAGTCGTGATTACTGCGCTGGGCGCGGCGTACGGGCTGTACAGCGGGGCGTTAACGCTCTAACCCCCATAAACTGTAGGAGCGAGCTTGCCTCGCGATCTTTTAAAAAATCTAAAGATCGCGAGGCAAGCTCGCTCCTACAGTTATGTGGTTCAGTTACTCGCTCGCCAGCGGCAAGCGTTCCGGGCGGGACCAGATCCACAGGTTGCCCATGCTCATGCCGGCAATGGCCAGGAACACCGGCCAGTCGTGATCAAGTACGTAAAGCATCAACCCGGCACACAGCAGCATGCTGATGGTGGCGCTGACTTTGGCTTTGCGCTGGATGATTTTGCCGTTGCGCCAATTGAACAAAATCGGGCCAAACAAACGGTGGTTTTCGAGCCAGGCACTCAGGCGAGGGGAGCTTTTGGTCGCGGCCCAGGCAGCGAGCAAAATAAATTCGGTGGTGGGTAAGCCAGGGATCACGATGGCGATCAGGCCGATGCCCAAGCTGACGTAGGCCAGCACGCCAAACAGGAAGCGGGCGATTTTGGATGAGGATTGAGTTGGGTGTGTCATAGGCTCAATGCGCAGAAAAAGATACTCGGTCAGCGCTCGCTGACCGAGCAGATCCTGCTTAGGCCAGTTCTGGCTCAGCAGCGTAAGCATGTTCCAGCAATACGGTAAAACGTTCAAACGCGGCGACTGCACCTTTGTCCAGGTCGGCTTCTTCTTCGGCGCTCAGTTCCAGGCCGTCGAGGGTTTTAACGAAGCTCTTCCAGCCTTCAGCACGACCACCGGCCGGTTCGCCCAAGTGGCGCGCACCGAAAGTTTCGCTCAGTTCCAGTGCCACAGCACGCTTGATTAAAAACGCAGCGCCAAGCTTGGAGCCTTCCGATACAAAGATCCAGCCCAAGGCTTCAGCTTTGCTCGGAGCATTGACTGCGCCAGCGACTGGAGCAGGCACCTGAGTGTTCAGGTCAGCCAGGTCAGCCTTGGCTTGTTCTGCACGGCAACGCTCTGGCAGGTCCTGCACGATCTCTTTCAAGGCCGCGTCGGTGTACAGCGCTTGCAGCTCGGATTGGAACAGGTATTGAGCCACAACAAAACGGGCGAAGTTTTCGCGGGTGTCGAAAGGCTTGTGAGCTTTTACCAGTGCATCGAGCTTTTGATGCGGCTCGTTGGTGATCTGGTTCAGGCGTTGAGAACGCAAGGCTGGACGCTGTGCGGTATCAGGAGTGGTCATGCAAATATCCTTGAGAATGAGATGCGCTTTGTAACTAGACGATCAAGAAGACGCATCACAGTAAAAATTCCTCACTGCGCAGCCTGAAAAGACTACGCAGTGGATGTGTCTATCAGATGTCCCACACCAGATTGACCGAGAAGTTGCGACCTGGAGCGGTCAGGCGGTCCATGTTGGCGGGGTTGAGCACACCGGCTTCACCCACGCTGTCGTAGCCGCGCACGTCATCCCAGTTCCAGTATTTCTTGTCGGTCAGGTTGTACAGGCCGGCGTTGACGGTGACGTCCTTGGTGACTTTGTAGAAACCGGTGAGGTCCACTACGCCATAACCTGGCGACTTGAATTGCTTGCTGGTGCCGTCCGGGGCAAAGAAGCTGGTGTTATCCACCTGGTCCTTGCGCTTGACCAGTGTCCAGCTAACCAGAGCGCCGTAGGTTTCCTGGTCGTAGCCCAAGCCCATAACGGCTTTGAGCGGGTTGACGCTGTTGATCGGCTCGCCGTTGTCGTCGTTTTTGCCGTGGGCATAAGCCACTGAACCGCGGGTGTACAGACCTTTTGGTGCACCGAACGCATCCAGGTTCAACTGACCTTTAACCTCGGCACCCTTGATGGTGGCGTGTTTGATGTTGTTGCTCTGGAACGTGGTCTCGCTGTAGCCGGGGGTGATGGCGTCTTCGTTAATGAAGTCGCGGTATTTGTTGTAGAACACCGCTACATCGAATGAACCCGCATCAAACTTGCCACGCAGGCCAGTTTCGAAGCTTTTGCTTTTTTCCGGTTCCAGGTTCGGGTTGGCCGCTACTTTGTAACCGGCCGCCAGGTTTTCGAAGGTGCCGTACAGCGCTTTGGCCGTCGGCGTACGGAAACCTTCCGCGTACTGGCCGTACCAGGTGTATTGCTCAGTCAGGGCGTACGTCAGGCCGAATTTTGGCGATACGCGGTGCCAGATTTTCTTCTCGTCACTGACGTTGGCGCGTTCATCGGCCGGGATCGTGTTGAGAAACTCTTGGGTAATGTGCGGCGTCAGGCGCGTGTAGTCGTAACGCAAGCTCGGTGAGAACGTCCAGTCGTTCCAGCTGATCTGGTCTTGGGCGAACAGGCTGTAGGTGTTGATGGTCGGGTCCGGGAAGTCGCTGGACTTGACCAGATAATCTGACGGGCTGTCAGCGCCGATTGCCGTACAGCCGCGGCCTACTGCCAGGCACGTACCCGAGCCACTGCGCGAGCTGGTGACTTTCTGGTTTTTCAGGGTGGCGCCGTAGGTCAGCAAATGATCGGTTTCACCGATGCTAAAGGCCTTGTCTGCTTGTGCGTCGAGGACCCATTGCTTCTCTTGATACGTGGTGTCGCGAGAGCGCATGACATTGCGGGTGAACGGGAAATAATCTTCCAGCGTGGTCTCGTCGGTTTTGGCGATTTGGTAGTTCAAGCTGGTCTTGATGTGATCAGCAACCAGGCTGTCGACCGTCATGGTGTTGACCAGGCCGAAGCGTTCACGGCTCACCGTGTCGGTGCCGGTACGCGAGCGGTACATGCCCAATGGCTGGCCATTGGTGAACGGCCCGCCGACGGCGCTCTTCACATTGACGTCGTCGTGGTTTTTGTACTTCTCGTAGGTGAAGGCCAGACGGTCGTCATCGTTGTAGTTCCAGCCTGCCTTGGCCAGCACGCTGGTGGTTCTCACGTCTTCAGGGTTGGCCGCGGTACGGGCCAGGCCGTTGCCGCCACGGTCGCCGTACGATTCGGTGTCATGGCCATCGCGCTGGCTAAAGTGCAGCAAACCGTCGAAATCACCCGAGCGACCGGCCACGGTGCCCGACTTGAGCCAGCTGCGATCAGCCGAGCTGTAACCGGTTTTGAGGCGGGCGCCAACGTCCTGGCCCGGCTTGATGATGTCGTCCGGGTCCAGGGTGAAGTAGCTGACGGCACCGCCAATGGCGTTGCTGCCGTACAGCACGGACGCCGGGCCGCGGAGGATTTCTACGCTTTTGATGATTTCAGGGTCAACGTAGTTACGTTGGGTCTGGGCGTAAGGGCCGTTGAAGAACGAGTCCGGGATCTCAACGCCATCGATCTGGGTGAGGATCCGGTCGCCGTCGATGCCGCGAATGTTGTAGCCGGTGATGCCGCCGCGCTGACCGGCGCCGCCTACCGAAACACCCGGCTCATAACGAACCAGGTCTTTGATGGTGTTAACGTTTTCGCGGTCCAGGTCCAGGCGGTCATGAACGGTGACGGTGCTGGGTACGGCGCTGACGTCTTGTGCGTTACGCGTGGCACTGATGGTCACTTGCTGCAAGGCCAGGGTGCCGGAGGTCGCGCTGCGTTTTTCCAGCACGATGTTGTTAGTGCTCAGCTTGCGGTACGTCAGGTTGGTGCCGGTGAGCAGGCGC
The DNA here is from genome assembly GCF_009600165.1 of Pseudomonas sp. FSL R10-0399. NCBI lineage: Bacteria > Pseudomonadati > Pseudomonadota > Gammaproteobacteria > Pseudomonadales > Pseudomonadaceae > Pseudomonas > Pseudomonas sp. FSL R10-0399. The sequence goes on along the minus strand of NZ_WIWK01000012.1, from coordinate 77,425 downwards.
TCCAGGGCTTTTTCTGGGGTCAGGGAGCCACGTACGCCGGGCGATGCCACATCCTGTGCCAGTTCTGCTGGCAGGCCGACTTGCCATCCGGTCACGCTGCTGAAGTCATTCAACGCAGAGGCGAGTGGCTGCTGAGCGATCGCAAACTTATAACTGCCCACGGAGCGGCTGGCTGGCTGCGGATCGGTTGCGGCCAGGGCCGGTGCGGCCTGTACGCCAGCCATCAGCATGGCAACGGTCAACAACGACAATGTGCACTGGTGCAAGCCGCCAGTGCGAGCGTTGGAAGTGGACCGGCTGTTGAAACGTGTGGGCATTGATAGCGCTCCAGAAGTGACAAGTCTTGTAGTTGCGAAGCTGACTCAAAATGCGAATCAGTTGCATTGATCACAACGAGACGAATGACCTTGGGCTATCGAGTAAAAAAAGAGTCGATTAATCTAATTTTTTTAATTGAGGATGACCAGCGCCGGGTATTCCGAGAGGCGGCTGGAGGTGATGTGGGCCAGCGAGCGCACGATATCCAGTGGCTGATCGAGCCGGTAGTTGCCGGTGACGGCCACGTTGGCGAGTTTTTCGTTGTTGTTGACGATCCAGCCGGGGTAGTAGCGGCGCACTTCATCGAGCACTTTGCTCATCGGGCAGTTTTCAAACACCAATCGGCCTTGCACCCAGGCAAGGTCGGTTTGGGGGTTGAGGGTGGTGGGGCGGCCGAAGCCGTTCGGGCCAATGCTGACGCTGTTGCCCGCCGACAGGCGCATTTGTGTGCCGACACTGTTCACCCGCAAGTCCACATCACCGCGCTGCACCCGCACTTGCGCTTCGCCATTGAAGTAGCTCACTGCAAACGCGGTGTCACGCACGCTGACGCGCACCGGGCCGGCATCCAGCACCATGGGCAGTTCAAGATTGGCCGGGACTTCAAAAAAGGCTTCGCCCTGCAACAGCCGGGCGCGGGCCTGGGTATTCACCACTTTGCTGGAAAATGCCGAGTTGGTATTGAGCAGCACTTTGGAGCCGTCTTCGAGTTGCAGGCGCTGGCGCTCACCCACCACGGTCAGGTGGTCTGCCTGAAGGCGTAACGGCACGTTGGTATAGCTACCGACTGTCAGAACCAGCACCGCCGCCGCAGCCACGTGCTTCCAATGCCGGCTGATACGCCGCAGTACGCTGGGTTTGCGTCGGGTTTGCAGGGTTTGTGCAGCGTCTAGCACGGGTTGCCCGTTCCAGATGGCGTTGGCCTTGGCAAACGCCCTGGCGTGCGCCGGGTCGGCATTCAGCCACTGCTCAAACACGATTTTCTGTTCGTCGCTCGCACACTCAAGGGTGATCAGCCAATCCAGTGCCTGATCCATGGCGCTGTCTTGCAGCACCTCGTGCGCCGGGTCGGGCGCAGCAGATTTGTGAGTGTCCGTCACAGAGGTTCCTTGGCAGTTTCAGGGCGTTCGCGTGGCATTGAAGGGCAAGGTTAAGGCCGATTCAGCCTGTCGGCTACCCCGATGCAGATTGCCATGATCAATTTGAGTTCCTTTTGAACGGTACTCAATGACACGTCAAGTTCTTCGGCGATCTCTTGATAACTGCAGCCATGCAGCCGGCTGAGGATAAAAATCCGCTGCTGACGTGCGCTCAACTGGCTCAGGCTCACACTCAAACGCTCCAGTAATTGCGCTGCTTGGTGGGCTTCTTCCGGGGTGCTGTGGGTAGAGGCAATGCCCTCAAGCACCTCGATCGGAACATCTTCAACCACTGTGCGCGCCTGGATGCGCCGCGAGCGCAGGTGATCGAGCGCCAGATTGCGCGCGGTCTGGTAGACAAACGGTTCCAGGTGCTCGACCGAACGCTCGTTCAAGGCGCGGGTAACCCGCAGGTAAGTCTCTTGCAGCAAGTCTTCGGCGGTACTGGGGTTATTCACCATCCGCTGTAACGTGCGCAGCAAGGTCACCCGCTGAGTAAGGAAGACTTGATTGAACTGGGACTGACTCACAGCACTACCCGACCGATTTTGAGCGAATGATAATGCTTATCATCTGTGTGTTTGGTCAAGTGATGTTTTGAGTTTGTTGCTTGGGCAGTTCAGTCTGTGGGAGCGGGCTTGCTCGCGATTGGGGCGACGCGGTCTGAGGGTTGACCGAGTCGATCCTCTTCGCGAGCAAGCCCGCTCCCACAAGATATGTGTTCTATCCCAGGTTATGCCCGGCCTTTCAAATACGCGGCGTAATCGGGAATGCGGTGTTCGTGCGGCTGGTTCATCAGGGGGCTGCTGAGCAAATAGTCAGCGGTGCATTCATTGCTCGCCACCGGAATGTTCCACACTGCCGCCACGCGCAGCAGGGCCTTGATGTCCGGGTCGTGGGGCTGTGGCTCGAACGGGTCCCAGAAAAACACCAGCATGTCGATTTTCTGCTCGGCGATCTGCGCCCCCACTTGTTGATCACCGCCCAACGGACCGCTGATCATGCTTTCGATCGGCAACCCCAGGCGTTTGCTCAATAACAGGCCGGTGGTGCCCGTTGCGCACAAGTCATGCTGGCTGAGCGCGGCCTTGTGGCGTTCGGCCCAGTCCAGCAAAAACCCTTTGCAGTGATCATGCGCCACCAGGGCGATGCGCTTGCGCGCCGCCAAGGTGGCCGTGGTGAAGCTGATACCGATCATCGCGTCACTCCGCGTTGTGCAGCGCCAGGCAGTTGTCGAGCATACGGTTGGAGAAGCCCCACTCGTTGTCGTACCACGCCAGCACTTTGAGCAGCTTGCCGCTGACCTTGGTGTGGTTGGCGTCAAAAATCGACGACAGCGGGTTGTGGTTGAAGTCGCTGGAAACCAGCGGCAGGCTGTTGTAGCCCAGCACCTTGGAATGTTGGCTGGCTTCTTTAAACACTGCGTTGACTTCTTCAGCCGTGACTTCGCGTGTCAGTTCAACGGTCAGGTCGACCAGCGACACGTTGATCACCGGTACGCGTACCGCCATGCCGGTCAGCTTGCCGGCCAGCTCTGGCAACACCAGACCCACCGCTTCAGCGGCGCCGGTTTTGCTCGGGATCATGTTCTGCGTGGCCGAACGCGCGCGGTACGGGTCGGTGTGATAAACGTCGGTGAGGTTCTGGTCATTGGTGTAGGCGTGGATGGTGGTCATCAGGCCGTTGGCAATGCCGAACTCGCGGTTGAGGATTTGCGCCACAGGCGCCAGGCAGTTGGTGGTGCACGACGCGTTAGAAATGATTTGATGCGATTGGCGCAGAATGTCGTGGTTAACGCCATAGACCACCGTTGCATCGGCATTTTTACCCGGAGCCGAGATAATCACCTTACGCGCACCGGCCGTAATGTGAGCCTCTGCTTTACTACGCTCGGTGAAGAAACCGGTGCACTCAAACACCACATCAACCTTCAGGTCGGCCCAAGGCAGTTCAGCCGGATTACGGATGGCGCTCACCGCAATTCGGTCACCATTGACCGTCAGACTTTCCTGATCATGCTCAACAGTGGCATCGAACGTGCCGTGAACGGTGTCGTACTTGAGCAGGTGAGCGTTGATCGAACTGTCGCCCAGATCGTTAATGGCGACGATCTGCAAGTCCTGTCGGTAGCCTTGGGTATACAGTGCTCGCAGGACGTTACGGCCGATCCGGCCAAAACCATTGATTGCGATTCGTAATGTCATGGACAGCACCTGTCATCAATTTGTTGTTGGAATTACAAGATTATTCTCATAAAAATAGAAAACAAGCCATTTAAGTGGCAATATTTTGTTTTATCTACAACGAGTGACCTGAATCAACGGGTCCGAACGACTGAGCACGCGTCTGCGAGCCTCAGTCAGCATAGGACACGCACAGGTCGCCACATCCGTTAGCCTGGAGTTCAACACATGCATCCCCGCGTTCTTGAAGTCACCGAGCGTCTTATTGCCCGCAGTCGAGCTACCCGCGAGGCGTACCTGACGCTTATTCGTGATGCGGCCAGTGACGGACCGCAACGCGGCAAGCTGCAATGTGCCAACTTTGCCCATGGCGTGGCCGGATGTGGCACAGAAGACAAAAACACCCTCAAGCTGATGAACGCTGCCAACGTGGCAATTGTTTCGTCATATAACGACATGCTCTCGGCGCATCAGCCATACGAGCACTTCCCGGAACAAATCAAGCAAGCCCTGCGTGAGATGGGCTCTGTGGGCCAGTTCGCGGGCGGCACCCCGGCCATGTGCGACGGCGTGACCCAAGGTGAGGCCGGCATGGAGCTGAGCCTGTTGAGCCGCGAAGTGATCGCGCTGTCGACCGCCGTGGCGCTGTCGCACAACATGTTCGACGCGGCTTTGATGCTGGGCATTTGCGACAAAATCGTGCCGGGCCTGCTGATGGGCGCGCTGCGCTTCGGTCATCTGCCGACCATCTTTGTGCCGGGCGGGCCGATGCCGTCGGGCATTTCCAACAAAGAAAAAGCCGACGTACGCCAGCGCTACGCTGAAGGCAAAGCCAGCCGCGAAGAGCTGCTGGAATCCGAGATGAAGTCCTATCACAGCCCCGGCACCTGCACCTTTTACGGCACCGCCAACACCAACCAGTTGCTGATGGAAGTGATGGGCCTGCATTTGCCGGGTGCTTCTTTCGTCAATCCTTACACGCCATTGCGCGATGCCCTGACTCGCGAAGCGGCGCATCAAGTCACCCGTCTGACCCAGCAAAACGGTAACTTCACCCCGTTGGGCGAGATCGTGGACGAGCGTTCTCTGGTCAACTCCATCGTCGCCTTGCACGCGACTGGCGGCTCCACCAACCACACCCTGCACATGCCGGCGATTGCCATGGCAGCGGGTATTCAGTTGACCTGGCAAGACATGGCCGACCTGTCCGAGGTGGTGCCAACCCTGTCCCATGTGTATCCAAACGGCAAAGCCGACATCAACCACTTCCAGGCCGCGGGTGGCATGGCGTTCCTGATTCGCGAACTGCTCGAAGCCGGGTTGTTGCACGAAAACGTCAACACCGTGGCCGGTTACGGCTTGAGCCGCTACACCCGCGAACCGTTCCTCGTGGATGGCCAACTGGTCTGGCGTGATGGCCCGATCGAAAGCCTCGATGAAACCATCTTGCGTCCGGTGGCCCGTGCGTTTTCGGCCGAGGGCGGCCTGCGGGTGATGGAAGGCAATTTGGGGCGCGGGGTCATGAAGGTCTCGGCGGTTGCGCCGGAGCACCAGATTGTCGAAGCCCCGGCGCGGGTATTCCAGGACCAGCAGCAACTGGCCGATGCCTTCAAGGCCGGTGAACTGGAACGCGACTTTGTTGCCGTGATGCGCTTTCAGGGCCCGCGCTCCAATGGCATGCCAGAGCTGCACAAGATGACGCCGTTCTTGGGCGTGCTGCAGGATCGCGGCTTCAAAGTGGCGCTGATCACCGACGGGCGCATGTCCGGTGCGTCGGGCAAAATCCCGGCGGCGATTCACGTCAGCCCCGAGGCGGAAGTGGGCGGCGCGCTGGCGCGGGTCCAGGACGGTGACCTGATTCGCGTCGATGGTGTAAAAGGCACGTTGCAACTGTTGGTGGATGAGGCAGAATTCGCCGCACGCACCCCGGCTGTCGGCACCTTGAGCAATGCCGTCGGTACCGGGCGCGAGTTGTTTGCGTTTATGCGTCAGGCCTTCAGTTCGGCCGAGCAGGGCGCGAGTACCTTTACCTCGTCTCTGGAATCCCTGAAATGAAACTCGCCCTCGTCGGTGATATTGGTGGCACCAACGCCCGTTTTGCCCTCTGGGAAGACGAACAGTTGCGTTCAGTCAGCGTGTTGGCCACGGCCGATTACGCCTGCCCGGAAGACGCAATCAAGGTTTACCTCAATGAGTTGAACCTGGCGCCCGGAGCGGTGGGTTCGGTGTGCCTGTCGGTGGCCGGGCCGGTGAGCGGCGACGAGTTTCGCTTTACCAACAACCATTGGCGCTTGAGCCGGTCGGCGTTTTGCGAAACCTTGCAAGTCGATCACTTGCTGCTGATCAATGACTTCAGCGCCATGGCGCTGGGCATGACGCGCCTGCAACCCGAAGACGTGCGCCAGGTGTGCCCCGGCATTGCCGATCCGGCGCGCCCGGCGGTGGTCATCGGGCCAGGCACGGGGTTGGGCGTGGGCACCTTGCTCAACCTGGGCGACGAGCAATGGATGGCCTTGCCGGGGGAGGGCGGCCACGTCGACCTGCCCATGAGCAACCCGCGTGAAGTGCAACTGTGGCAGCACATCTACAACGAAATCGGCCACGTCAGCGCCGAAAGTATTTTGAGCGGTAGCGGTTTGCCGCGTGTGTATCGGGCGATCTGTGCGGTCGACGGGCATGAGCCGGTGCTGGACAGTGACCGGGCAATCACTGCGGCGGCTTTGGCGGGTGATCCGGTGGCGTTGCAGGTGCTGGAGCACTTCAGTTGCTGGCTGGGCCGTGTGGCTGGCAACAACGTGCTGACAGTCGGCGGGCGTGGCGGGGTGTACATTGTTGGCGGCGTGATCCCGCGTTTTGCCGATATTTTTGTGGCCAGCGGCTTTGCCCGAAGCTTTGCGGATAAAGGCTGCATGAGCGACTATCTCAAAGGCATCCCGGTCTGGCTGGTGACCGCACCGTACTCGGGCCTGATCGGCGCCGGCGTGGCATTGCAACAAGCGTTCGGTTGACTGTAGGAGCGAGCGTGTCTCGCGATCTTTTGACCGTTGAAAAGATCGCGAGGCAAGCTCGCTCCTACCGAGTGATCTTTCGTCCATAACAACAATAAGGATCAGCGCCTGTGAGCACATCCGGCAAATCCATTTTGCTGGTCGATGATGACCAGGAAATTCGCGAGCTCCTTGATATCTACCTCACCCGTGCCGGCTTTCAGGTGCGCACCGTGGCCGACGGCGCGGGCTTCAGGCGAGCGCTTGATGAACAGGCCAGCGATTTATTGATCCTGGACGTGATGCTGCCCGACGAAGACGGTTTCAGCCTGTGCCGCTGGGTGCGCCAACACCCGCGTTTTGCGCAAATTCCGATCATCATGCTCACCGCCAGTTCCGATGAAGCCGACCGGGTCATCGGCCTGGAACTGGGCGCTGATGATTATCTGGGCAAGCCTTTCAGCCCCCGCGAGCTTCAAGCGCGCATCAAGGCCTTGTTGCGCCGTGCGCAGTTTTCCAGTGCGAGCGCCGGTCATGAAGTCATGGCGTTTGACGAGTGGCGGCTCAACACCGTGACCCATCGGCTGTTTCATACCGATGGCGAAGAGGTGATTTTGTCAGGGGCGGATTTCGCCTTGCTCAAGCTGTTTCTGGATAACCCGCAGCAGATCCTGGATCGCGACATGATCGGCAACGCCACCCGTGGCCGCGATCTGATGCCGCTGGACCGCATTGTCGACATGGCGGTCAGCCGTTTGCGCCAGCGCTTGCGCGACACCGAGAAGCCGCCACGGCTTATCCGCACGATCCGTGGCAGCGGTTACCAGTTGGCAGCTGAGGTCACCGTCGGAAATGGCCATTAAGCTTCTATCCCGCCTGCATCTCCCCCGTTCGCTGCTGGGCCGCATGTTGCTGCTGACGTTGCTGGCCATTTTGCTGGCGCAGACGTTGTCGAGTGCCATCTGGCTCTCACAATTGCGCACCACCCAGCTTGAAGGCCTGGTCAACAGTGCCCGCAGCATGGCGCATTCGATGAATGCCACGGTGACGTACTTGCGCTCCCTGCCGCTGGCCTATCGCCCGCTGGTGCTGGATCAAATGCGCAGCATGGGCGGCACGCGGTTTGTCGTCAGCCTCAATGACCGGCCGCTGGACATGCAGGTGCTACCGCCAACCCAGCGCAAACAGGCGGTGCTGGACGCCGTGGACCAAGTGCTGCGCCAGTCGCTGGGGCCTGATGTCGACCTGTCGGTGAAGTTTGTCAGCCCCCAGGACTTACGCATTTTTAACGCGGGCCTGAAGCTCGACGAGTTGCCGCGTTCGTGGGCGCACTTTGCCCTGACCCTGGAACCGGTCGACCCGCCGGTGCTGGTGACGCAGATCCAGATGGCTCAGGGCGAGTGGCTGTACATCGCCTCTTTGCTGCCCCAGCCCTACACCAGCCTTGAAGAAGAAGGGCTGCCGGCGCTGCAACTGTGGTTTATCGTGCTGAGCAGCATCTTTTTGCTGTTGTTTATCGGCGTGCTGGTGCATTGGCAAAGCCGCCCGCTCAAGCGTTTGGCGAGGGCGGCCCGTGACATGTCACTGGGCGAAGACGAGGTCCAGCCTGTCGAAGTGGGCGGTGGCAGCGAAGTGGTTGAAGTGGGGCGGGCCTTTAACACCATGCGCGCGCGCATCAGCCGGTACCTGACCGAGCGGGGTCAGTTATTCAGCGCCATCTCCCATGACCTGCGCACGCCCATCACCCGGCTGCGCTTGCGCGTAGAACTGCTCGATGACGAGCAACTGCAATACAAGTTTGGCCGCGATCTGGACGAGCTGGAAATGCTGGTTAAAGGTGCGCTGCAGTGCGTGAAAGACACCGACATTCACGAGAATATTGAGCCGGTAGACGTCAACACCTTGCTCGACTGTCTGATAGAACCCTATGTGCTGCCGCAGGGTAATGGCCGGGTAACGCTGCAGGGGCGAGCGACCAGCCCTTATCACGGCAAACCCCTGGCCCTGCGTCGCTGCATGGGCAACCTGATTGATAACGCACTCAAGTACGGCACCAATGCGCACTTGCGCATAGACGACAACGAGCAAGCGTTTGTGCTGACCGTCGACGACGAGGGGCCGGGCGTGCCCGAACAGCGCCTTGAGCAGGTGTTTGAGCCGCACTTTCGCCTGGCCGGGCAGCAGCAAGGCTACGGCCTGGGGTTGGGGATTGCGCGCAGCATCGCCCATAGCCATGGCGGTGAAGTGAGCTTGCAAAACCTGCGTGTGGGCGGTTTGCGGGTCACTTTGTACTTGCCGCGAAATGCCGACTGATGGACAGGCTTGCCTGCTCGGCGCTGATCGGCAGTATGCGTTCCATCTGCGTGCCAGAGACCTCCTGGGCGGTGGGCTTAGGCTCGCGGGGCTTGTGCATTGCCGCCTTGATGCGGTTTTCGCGCACGCGGCGGCTGGTCTGGCTGAAGTGATGCTGGAGCTTCTCCATGGCGACATCGTAGGGGTCGCTGCACAGGGTTAACTGCCGTTCACGCTCCTCAAGCGCCAGCTGTTTGGCCTGGTCATCGCCATACTTGTCAATGCGAAAACTCTTGCTCAGGTTGTAACCGTGAATGCGCGTGGTGGCGCGCCAGTAATCAATCTGATTGGACTGCACGCGGTACACGCCGGGGTGGCCGCTGGTGTTATGCGGCATCAGGCGCTGGCGGTCTTCATAAGTAAAAGACTGCGGCATTTTCAGGACCAGTTGGTTGCGCAAGTTTTCGGCGGCCTCCAGGGCAGGAATCTCGCCGCCATATTGGTCGAAAGCAAAGTGATGCACATGCACTTTGCCCGCGCGTTGAATATCGATTTTCCAGGCGTAGGGGCGACCTTCCTGATCTTTGATGGGGTAAATGAAGCAATGATTCCGGGACGTTAAGTTACGTTCTGTCATGGCTAAAATCTCCTGAGGGGGTCGGCATCCGTTCTTTTTCTACGACGATGAGTAGCAGACTCGCTGATGTTATTTGCGGGTACAACGTGGGAAAACGACTTCGGGATGCGTCCTACAGGCAATGCGGAAAAAACTGTATCTCGTGGGGATTTCAACGGTTCTGGCCTACAAGAAGGCTGACGTTGCTCATACTGAAAGATCTCAAACAGCCCCGTGGCCGCGTTATTGAATGTCACCAGACGGTGACAAACAGACGTCTCTTCGTTACTTGAGGCGGGTGGCGCGTGGATACACTCATTGGTAGCGCAAGCAAAAGACTTGCACAGCTATAACAACAAGAAAGGGCATCTCATGAATTCATTCAATCGCCTCGCCGTCGTTATCTCACTCGCCACACTATTCCCTCTGAGCAGCTATGCCGCCGACTCCAAAGGTTCGGTTGAAGTGGTGCACTGGTGGACGTCAGGTGGCGAAAAAGCTGCTGTCGATGTGCTGAAGGCTCAAGTTGAAAAAGACGGTTTCACCTGGAAGGACGGCGCTGTCGCCGGGGGTGGCGGTGCCACCGCGATGACCGTACTGAAAAGCCGCGCTGTGGCCGGTAACCCGCCGGGTATGGCACAGATCAAAGGGCCGGACATTCAAGAGTGGGCGTCTACCGGGCTGCTCGACACTGACGTGTTGAAGACGGTCGCCAAAAACGAAAAGTGGGACAGCCTGCTCGACAAGAAAGTCTCCGACACCGTGAAGTACGACGGTGATTACGTGGCCGTGCCGGTGAACATCCACCGCGTGAACTGGCTGTGGATCAACCCGGAAGTCTTCAAAAAAGCCGGTATCGAAAAATCACCGACCACCCTCGAAGAATTCTACGCAGCCGGTGACAAGCTCAAGGCCGCGGGCTTTATTGCCCTTGCCCACGGCGGCCAGCCTTGGCAGGACAGCACCGTGTTTGAAGCGGTGGTGCTCTCGGTCATGGGCGTCGATGGCTACAAAAAAGCCCTGGTTGACCTCGACAACGATGCCCTGACCGGCCCGCAAATGGTCAAGGCGCTGACTGAGCTGAAGAAAGTCGCGACCTACATGGACGCCGATGGCAAAGGCCAGGACTGGAACCTGGAAGCGGCCAAAGTCATCAACGGCAAGGCCGGCATGCAGATCATGGGCGACTGGGCCAAGAGTGAATGGACCGCCGCCAAGAAAATCGCCGGCAAGGACTATGAGTGCGTAGCCTTCCCGGGCACTGACAAAGCCTTCACCTACAACATCGACTCTTTGGCGGTGTTCAAGGTGAAAGACGAGGGCACCAAGGCCGGTCAACAAGACATTGCCAAGGTGGCGCTGGGTGAAGACTTCCAGAAAGTTTTCAGCATCAACAAGGGCTCAATTCCGGTTCGCAACGACATGTTGAACAACATGGAAAAGCTCGGCTTTGACGCCTGTGCCCAGACCTCGGCCAAGGACTTCCTGGCTGACGCCAAGTCCGGCGGCCTGCAGCCAAGCATGGCGCACAACATGGCGACCACGCTGGCCGTGCAGGGGGCGTTCTTTGACGTAATCACCAATTACATCAACGACCCTAAAGCCGACCCGGCCGACACCGCCAAAAAACTTGGCGCAGCGATCAAGTCCGCCAAGTAACCCCCTCCTGTAGGAGTGAGCTCGCCTCGCGATCTTTTGAGGTTCTAAAAGATCGCGAGACATGCTCGCTCCTGCCCGGAGCAGTCTCTACTTTTTCCTCGCACGGATTTCCACCATGAGTTCTGTTGCTGCGTTCAGGAAAGTCTCGCCCTTCGATGTGTTGCAACGCTGGCTACCCAAACTGGTGCTGGCGCCGAGCATGATCATCGTGTTGGTGGGCTTCTATGGCTACATCCTGTGGACGTTCGTTCTGTCGTTCACCACCTCGACCTTTCTGCCGACCTACAAGTGGGCTGGCTTGGCGCAATACCAGCGTTTGTACGACAACGACCGCTGGTGGGTCGCCAGCAAGAACCTGGTGGTGTTTGGCGGCATGTTTATCGGCATCACCCTGGTGATCGGCGTGACCCTGGCGGTGTTTCTCGACCAGCGCATTCGCCGCGAAGGGTTTATCCGCACGATTTATCTGTACCCGATGGCGCTGTCGATGATCGTCACCGGTACCGCCTGGAAATGGTTGCTGAACCCCGGCATGGGCCTGGACAAGCTGCTGCGTGACTGGGGTTGGGAAGGCTTTCGCCTCGACTGGCTGATCGACCCTGACCGCGTGGTGTATTGCCTGGTCATCGCCGCTGTCTGGCAAGCCTCGGGTTTTATCATGGCCATGTTTCTTGCGGGCCTGCGCGGGGTGGACCAATCGATCATCCGTGCCGCCCAGATCGATGGCGCAAGCTTGCCGCGCATTTACTGGAAAGTGGTGCTGCCCAGCCTGCGTCCGGTGTTCTTCAGTGCGGTGATGATCCTGGCGCATATCGCGATCAAGAGCTTTGACCTGGTGGCGGCGATGACTGCCGGTGGCCCGGGCTACTCGTCAGATTTACCGGCCATGTTCATGTACTCCTTCACCTTCAGTCGCGGCCAGATGGGCATGGGCTCGGCCAGTGCGATTCTGATGCTCGGGGCGATTCTCGCGATCATCGTGCCTTACCTGTATTCCGAGCTGAGGGCCAAGCGAAATGACTAGTCTGACCGGCAAACGCTCATTAAGCCTGAGCCGCATCGCGATCTACGCGGTGCTGATTGTCGCGGTATTGCTGTACCTGGTGCCTTTGGTGGTGATGCTGCTGACCAGTTTCAAAACCCCGGAAGACATCAGCACCGGCAACTTGCTGAGCTGGCCGAGCGTGGTCACCGGCATTGGCTGGGTCAAGGCCTGGGCCACCGTTGACGGTTACTTCTGGAACTCGATCAAGATCACCGTTCCGGCGGTACTGGCTTCGACCGCCATCGGCGCGTTGAACGGCTACGTGCTGTCGATGTGGCGCTTTCGCGGTTCGCAGTTGTTTTTCGGCTTGCTGCTGTTTGGCTGCTTCCTGCCGTTTCAAACGGTGCTGCTGCCAGCCTCGTTCACCCTCGGCAAAATGGGCCTGGCCAGCACCACCACGGGCTTGGTGATCGTGCACATCGTGTACGGGCTGGCGTTCACCACCCTGTTTTTCCGTAACTACTACGTCAGCATTCCCGACGCACTGGTGAAGGCTGCACGTCTGGATGGCGCGGGTTTTTTCACGATCTTTCGGCGGATCATTCTGCCGATGTCGACTCCGATCATCATGGTCTGCCTGATTTGGCAGTTCACCCAGATCTGGAACGACTTCCTGTTCGGTGTGGTGTTTTCCAGCGGTGATTCCCAGCCCATTACCGTGGCGCTGAACAACCTGGTCAACACCAGCACCGGGGTCAAGGAATACAACGTGGACATGGCGGCGGCGATGATCGCCGGGCTGCCGACCCTGCTGGTCTATGTGGTCGCAGGCAAGTATTTCGTGCGCGGGCTGACGGCCGGCGCGGTCAAGGGGTAATCATGGCAACGCTCGAGCTTCGTAACGTAAACAAGACCTATGGTGCTGGCCTGCCAGACACCCTCAAGAACATTGAACTGTCGATCAAGGACGGCGAGTTTTTGATCCTGGTTGGGCCCTCGGGCTGCGGCAAGTCGACGCTGATGAACTGCATCGCGGGCCTTGAGAACATCACTGGCGGCGCGATCATGATTGATGATCAGGACGTCAGCGGCATGAGCCCCAAGGACCGCGACATCGCCATGGTGTTCCAGTCTTACGCGCTGTACCCGACCATGAGCGTGCGCGAGAACATCGAATTCGGCCTCAAGATCCGCAAGATGGCCCAGTCGGCCATTGACGAAGAAGTGGCGCGGGTCGCCAAGCTGTTGCAGATCGAGCACTTGCTCAATCGCAAGCCCGGCCAGTTGTCCGGTGGTCAGCAGCAGCGGGTGGCGATGGGGCGTGCGCTGGCGCGTCGGCCCAAGATCTACCTGTTCGACGAACCGCTGTCCAACCTCGACGCCAAGTTGCGGGTCGAGATGCGCACTGAAATGAAACTGATGCACCAGCGTCTGAAGACCACCACCGTCTACGTGACCCACGACCAGATCGAAGCCATGACCCTGGGCGACAAGGTCGCGGTCATGAAGGACGGCATCATTCAGCAGTTCGGCACCCCCAAGCAGATCTACAACGACCCGGCCAACCTGTTCGTCGCCAGTTTCATCGGTTCGCCGCCAATGAATTTCATTGGTCTACGCTTGAAGCGTCAAGACGGCCGCTTGATGGCCGTGCTAGACAGCGGGCAGGCACGTTGTGAGTTGCCGCTGGGGGTGCAGGACGCAGGGCTTGAAGAGCGGGATGTCATCGTGGGGATTCGTCCCGAGCAGATCATGCTGGCACCCCATGAGCCCAATGGCCTGCCAACGCTTCGCGCCGAAGTCAAAGTGACCGAGCCGACCGGGCCGGACACGCTGGTGTTCGTCCAGCTCAATGACGTCAAGGTGTGCTGCCGCCTGGCACCTGATGTTGCGCCGCAAGTGGGCGAGAGCCTGAACTTGCAGTTCGATCCGGCCAAGGTACTGCTGTTTGATGCCCAGACAGGTGAGCGTTTAGGGGTTGGCGCTGCGTTATCCGCCCAGGACAGCAGGGGCGATAACGTCGCCCAATTCAAAGGACGCTAAAGCTGCACACAAGGACGCGTGTTGTTTCTGGCTGAAGATGTTGTAAACCGCGTTAGATAAAAACAGTTAATAACAAAAGACGAGGATTTTGGGATGAAAAAGCAACACGGCAATACCCGGTTGTTCTGCCAGCTGTCAGCGGCCGCCGTGCTGGTTATGTCTGCCAATGCGATGGCAGACGAAGCGTTCAGTGCCGATTCAAAATGGATGACCGGGGATTGGGGGGGCGAGCGGACCAAGCTCATCGAACAGGGCATCGATATCAAGGCTGATTATGTCGGTGAAGTAGGCGCCAACCTGCATGGCGGCTACAACAACAATAAAACTGCGCGTTACAGCGACCAGTTTGGCCTGGGCGTGGCGCTGGACCTGCAAAAGCTCTGGGGCTGGGATAACACCCAGGCCAAGATCCAGCTCACCAATCGTAACGGTGAGAACATCTCCAACGACCGTATCGGCGATCCGCGTGCCGGCACCTTGAGTTCGTCGCAAGAAGTCTACGGCCGTGGGCACATGGTGCGACTGACCCAGTTGTACATCCAGCATCAGTTCCTCGACGGCAAACTCGACGTCAAAGCCGGTTACTTTGGTGAAGGCGAAGACTTCAACACCTTCCCGTGCGAATTCCAGAACCTGGCGTTCTGCGGGTCTCAGGTGGGTAACTGGGCAACCAACATCTGGTACAACTGGCCGGTCAGCCAGGCGGCTCTGCGCGTGAAATACAACATCACGCCTGAGTTCTACGCACAGATCGGTGCCTACAACCAGAACCCGTCGCAACTGGAGCACGGCAACGGCTTCAAACTCAACGGCAGCGGCACCAAAGGTACGGTCTTGCCGGTCGAGCTGGTCTGGTCGCCCAAGGTCAACAACCTACCGGGCGAATACCGCATCGGTTACTACAAAAGTTCGGCCCCTGCGCCTGACCTGCGTGAAGACATCAACGGCCAGGATGCAGCTACCACCGGTCAACCGTATCGCATGCATGACAGCAAGCACGGTTACTGGCTGGTTGTGCAGCAACAACTCACCAGCCACAACGGTGATGCATCGCGCGGCCTGAACGTTGCCGCCAACGCAACCTTCCATGACAAGGCCACCAACATCGTCGACAACTACCAGTCGTTGATGTTCGTGTACAAAGGCCCGTTCGATGCGCGTCCAAAAGATGACATCGGCATTGGCTTTGCCCGCATCCACGTTAACGACCAAGTGAAGAAAAACGCTGAGCTGGCCAACGTCGCCAATGATGTCACCAACTACGACAGCCTGTCGTACTCGCCGCTGCGCGACACCGAGTACAACTACGAGCTCAACTACGGTATCCACGTGACCAATTGGCTGACCGTGCGTCCCAACTTGCAGTACATCACCCACCCCGGTGGCGTGGACAAAGTGGATAACGCATTGGTGGCCGGTTTGAAAATTCAGTCGGTCTTCTAACGGTTGTTGCGATAAGCTCCTTTTCGTTATGCGTATTTTCCGGATAGCCTTTGCTATCCGGTTTTTTTTGGGGAGGGCGCTTTGATGCAGACGAGGCCGTTTCCAAAGGGTTGGACGACATGATTTTCAGGACTGTGGGACATGCATGAGCATCCGCTTCACCGTTTTTTCAAATCAAAGCGTGAGCAGCCGATTTTCCAGTGGGAGCGTTTTCAGCAACGCGACGTGCTGGTAATCGACCATCCGCACTGTCAGGCCGTGTTCAGTCGTCAAGGTGCGCAGTTGCTGCACTTCAAGCCGACCGGGCAAAAGCCCTGGTTGTGGTGCGCGGCTAAATGGCCTCAAGTGGGGGCGATCCGTGGTGGCGTGCCGATCTTTTGGCCGTGGTACGGTCGCCATCCCAGCGAAAATGCCTGGCCGTCCCATGGCTGGGCGCGGCTGATCGACTGGAAACTGCTGGACAGCAGCACCGATGAAGAGGGTGTTTCGCTGCACTGGCGTTTGCAGTTGTGCGACTGGCAGGTTGATCTGCACGCCCGGTTGGGTGAAAGCATGGAACTGCGCCTGAGCACCGAGCACCAGGACGACGAACCCTGCCAGGTCAGCCAGGCATTGCGGGCTTATTGGCGGATTGGAGACGTGGCTGAGGTAGCGCTGTCCGGCCTTGATGGTGTGCGCGGTTACGACCAGCTCAATCGAGAGGCTTGCCAGCAAAAAGGCGAACTGCGGGTGGTAGGTGGATGCCAGCGCGTGTTCCAGCACGAAGGCGAAATGCAGCTAAACGACCATGCTTGGCAGCGCGCTTTAAGCATCGACACCGGCGATCATGCCAACACCGTAGTCTGGCATCCGGGCAAGCGGCCCTTGCTGGGCGTGAGCTGGAATGAAGTGATGGGCTTTGTCTGTGTCGAATCCGCCAGCACTGGCGCCCAGACCCAAAGCCTGGCCCCCGGCGAACAAGCGCACCTGAGCTTGCAGGCGCGGGCAGGGCTGTGTAACGCCTGACCCCACAAAAAACTGTAGGAGCGAGCTTGCCTCGCGATCTTTTGATCTTTTAAAAGATCGCGAGGCAAGCTCGCTCCTACAAGAGGGGGATCAGTTGAACTCATCTCCCACCGGATAACGGCTGGCATTCAGGCTTTCTTTGATCTTGCGCAAATGCGGCTGGAAATCCACGCCCCGGCGCAGGGTCATGCCGGTGGCCAGCACGTCCAGTACCGTCAGCTGGATGATGCGCGAGGTCATGGGCATGTAAATGTCCGTGTCTTCGGGCAACGGGATGTTCAGGCTCAAGGTACTGGCTTTGGCCAGCGGTGAGTTCTCGGCCGTCAGGCCCAGCACCGACGCCCCGTTGGCGCGGGCAATGCGCGCCACTTCAACCAGCTCGCGGGTACGCCCGGTGTACGAAATGATCACGAACAATTCGCCGGTGTGGGCCACCGAGGCGATCATGCGTTGCATCAGCACGTCAGCATGGGCCGTGACCGCGAGGTTGAAACGGAAGAACTTATGCTGCGCATCCAGCGCCACCGGGGCCGAAGCACCCAGCCCGAAAAAGTGGATCTGGCGCGCCTGTATCAACAAATCAACGGCGCGGCTGATGAGGTTCGGGTCCAAGGCCTGGCAGGCGCTGTCCAGCGAGGCAATCGCACTGCCGAAAATCTTTTGCGTGTACGCCGCCGGATTGTCATCGGCCTCAACCGCCCGACTCACGTAAGCTGCGCCACTGGCCAGGCTTTGTGCCAGTTGCAGTTTTAATTCCGGATAACCGCTGACACCAAACGAGCGGCAGAAGCGATTGACCGTCGGCTCACTGACCGACGCCGCCTGCGCCAAGGCAGCAATGCTGAACCGGGTCGCTTGTTGCGGGTTCTGGAGAATAATTTCAGCTACCTTGCGCTCAGCCTTGTTCAGCTCTTCGAGGCGGCCTTTGATCTGTTCGAGTAAATTTCGCACGCGGTCCATTTGTGTTCCTTGGGTCGGCGATGCAATCAACCGTGCTAAAGCGGTTCGTGAGGTGGCCTATCCTACTGGTGGCCCGAGATGACCACTAGCGGGAATCTGTATTTAGAGAAAATGTTGTGTTTATTACTACATTTTTCCTTGAGTGATGCCTTGAAAAAAGGTATTTGTAGCTTAACTTGATAAAAGAACAAACATCATGCCTTCGATTACGGTTGAACCGTGCACCTTTGCCTTGTTCGGCGCCTTGGGCGATCTGGCCTTGCGCAAACTGTTCCCTGCCTTATATCAACTGGACCGTGCCGGCTTGCTGCATGCCGACACGCGCATTCTGGCGCTGGCCCGTGAGCCGGGCGACGCACTGAGCCACCTGGCGCATATCGACAGTCAGTTGCGTCAGTATGTCGGTGCCAAGGAAATCGAAGATGACGTGCTCACGCGCTTTTTGGCGCGCTTGAGCTACCTGCATGTGGATTTTCTCAAGACCGAAGATTACGTGCCGCTGGCCGAACTAGCAGGGACCGAACAGCGAGTCATCGCTTACTTCGCCACCCCGGCAGCGGTCTACGGCGCCATTTGCGAAAACCTGTCCAAAGTCGGTCTGGCTGACAACGCCCGTGTGGTGCTGGAAAAGCCGATCGGTTCGGACCTTGAGTCGTCGCGCAAGGTTAACGACGCCGTGGCGCAGTTCTTCCCTGAGAACCGCGTGTACCGCATCGACCACTACCTGGGCAAAGAAACCGTTCAAAACCTGATTGCCCTGCGCTTTGCCAACAGCCTGTTCGAAACCCAGTGGAACCAGCGCTACATCTCCCACGTGGAAATCACCGTGGCCGAGAAGGTCGGCATTGAGGGCCGTTGGGGTTACTTCGACAAGGCTGGCCAACTGCGCGACATGATTCAAAACCACTTGTTGCAGTTGCTCTGCCTGATCGCCATGGACCCGCCCGCGGACTTGTCGGCAGACAGCATCCGTGACGAGAAAGTCAAAGTGCTCAAGGCTCTGGCGCCGATCAGCGCCGAAGGCCTGACCACCCAGGTGGTACGCGGTCAGTACATCGCCGGCTACAGCGAAGGCCAGTCGGTGCCGGGCTACCTGGAAGAAGAAAACTCCAACACCCAGAGCGACACTGAAACTTTCGTCGCCCTGCGTGCAGATATTCGTAACTGGCGTTGGGCCGGTGTGCCGTTTTACCTGCGTACCGGCAAGCGCATGCCGCAAAAGCTGTCGCAGATCGTCATTCACTTCAAGGAGCCGTCGCACTACATCTTCGCTCCTGAGCAGCGCCTGCAAATCGGTAACAAGCTGATCATTCGCTTGCAGCCGGACGAAGGCATTTCCCTGCGGGTGATGACCAAGGACCAAGGCCTGGACAAAGGCATGCACCTGCGCAGCGGCCCGTTGCAATTGAATTTTTCCGACACGTATCACAGCGCGCGCGTACCGGACGCTTACGAGCGTTTGTTGCTCGAAGTGATGCGCGGCAACCAGAACCTGTTCGTACGCAAAGATGAAATCGAAGCGGCGTGGAAGTGGTGCGACCAGTTGATCGCCGGCTGGAAAAAGTCCGGTGATGTGCCCAAGCCTTACGCGGCGGGCTCCTGGGGGCCGATGAGCTCCATTGCACTGATTACACGAGACGGGAGGTCTTGGTATGGCGATATCTGATTTGAAACTGCCCGAAGGTGTCACTGCGCACACCTTCAAAAACCCGGCGGTACTGGCCGAAGGGTTGGCCATTAAGGTGGCCGAGCAATTGAATGACGCCATTCAGGCGCAAGGCACTGCAACGCTGGTGGTTTCCGGCGGGCGTAGCCCGGTGGCGTTTTTCCAGAGCCTGATCAAACAACCGCTCGATTGGTCGAAAGTGGTCGTCAGCCTGGCTGACGAGCGCTGGGTGCCGGTAGAGCACGCCGACAGCAATGCCGGTTTGCTGAAAAAACATTTGCTCCAGGGCCCGGCTGCCAAAGCGCGCTTCGTGGGCTTGTACAACGTTGCTGCCAATCTCGAAGACGCCGCAGAACAGGCCGATCGAGCCTTGGCCGAGCTGCCGCCGATTGACGTGCTGATTCTGGGCATGGGGGATGACGGGCATACCGCGTCGTTGTTCCCGAACAGCCCGAACCTGGCCGAAGCGTTGAACCCGGACAATACCCGTCGCTGCTGGCCGATGCTGGCGCCGACTGTGCCGCATCAGCGTTTGAGCATGAGCCGCAGTCTGTTGGCGAGCGCAAAAAACAAGGTCCTGTCGATTAGCGGTCAGGGCAAATTGAACACCCTCAACGATGCGCTGGGAGGCACCGACATTGCCGCCTTGCCGATTCGTGCCTTTCTGCAACCTACGTTAGAGATTTACTGGTGCCCATGAGCCAAGGATCAGCTGCCATGACAACACGCATTGCCAACGTCTCGATGGCGGAAAAAGTCGCCCTGATCGACGATTTGTGCGCCAAGGCGCGCATTTTGCCGGTGATTACCATTGCGCGTAAGCAGGACATTTTGCCGTTGGCCGATGCGCTGGCGGCTGGTGGCCTGACAGCCCTGGAAGTCACCCTGCGTTCAGAGTTCGGCCTGGAAGCCATCCGCGTACTGCGTGATCAGCGCCCTGAGCTGGTGACCGGTGCTGGCACCATTCTGGATCGCCACATGCTGGCGGCTGCCGAAGAGGCCGGTTCGCAATTTATCGTCACGCCGGGCATTACCCGTGACCTGCTCGAAGCCAGCGTGGCCAGCGATATCCCGCTGCTGCCGGGCATCAGCAACGCCTCCGGCATCATGGAAGGCTATGGCCTGGGCTATCGCCGATTCAAGCTGTTCCCGGCTGAAGTCAGCGGTGGCGTCGCCGCCATCAAGGCGCTGGGCGGCCCGTTTGGCGAAGTGAAATTCTGCCCGACCGGCGGCGTAGGCCCGGCGAACATCCGCAATTACATGGCATTGAAAAACGTTATGTGCGTGGGCGGTAGCTGGATGCTCGACAGCGAGTGGATCAAAAACGGTGATTGGGCGCGCATTCAAGAATGCACCGCCGAGGCACTGGCACTGCTGGATTGATGACCTAGTAACGAATTGTTGTGTGTTCTACGGTTTTTGGTGCGCTTGGTCGGCGCACCTTTTTTTTGCCTGTCGATTGGGGCCTTATAACCTTTCGGATCAAGATCAAAAGATCGCGAGGCAAGCTCGCTCCTACAGGATTTGTGGCGTTAATGACGTGGCTTGGGCTTGCCATGTTTGGCCCGCAACGGGTCCAGCAGGTCCGAGAGGCCGTTGTGATCGATCTCTTGCATCAACGCCAGCAAACCACCCAATTCTCCTTTAGGGAAGCCTTCGCGGGCAAACCAGTTCAGGTACTGCCCCGGCAGGTCGGCAATGATTCGGCCTTTGTATTTGCCGAAGGGCATTTCGTGGGTGATCAGCAGTTCGAGTTTTTCGGGGTTCATTCCTGGGCCTTCAGTGCGTGCAGCAACAGGTGGAAAATACAGGCATTTTGCATGCAGGCCAATTGACAGATCATGCAAAACCGCCGGAAGCTAATTTTTGATAAATGGTTAACTTATTGATTTATAAGGTTTTATTTTTATTCAAAAGCTGGCACGAGGACTGCAATCTCTATTGCACGATCCTCAACTCAGCAAGGAATTGAAAAATGACTGACCTTAATAAAGAAGCCATCTCTGTCCTGAACGACCTGATCGAAACCAGCAAAGATGGCCAGGAAGGCTTCAAGACCTGTGCCGAAGATATCAAGAACCCTGAGCTCAAAGCGCTGTTTGTAAAGCGTTCTGCAGATTGCGGCACGGCCGCAGCTGAGCTTCAGGCCGAAGTGCGCAAGCTTGGCGGTGACCCGGAAACCAGCACCAGCGTAGCCGGTGACCTGCACCGTCGTTGGGTCGACGTTAAGTCGATCTTTACCGGCAAAGGTGAAGAGGCTGTGCTCAACGAAGCCGAGCGCGGTGAAGACCATGCGCTGAAAGCTTATAAAGAAGCGCTGGAGAAAATCTCCAAGCACAATCTGGTCGGCATCCGTGATGTGGTTGAGCGTCAGTACTTGAACGTACAGCGCAACCACGACCAGGTTAAAGCACTGCGTAATCAGGCGCGTGCCCGGGCTTAACCTCAGCCCTTAAGCCAATGTGGGAGCGGGCTTACCCGCGATAGCAGCAACGCGGTCTCTAACAGGACCGCGTTGTTTGTATCGCGAGCAAGCCCGCTCCCACTTTTTTTGGCGCTCAATCAGCCAATGCTGATGGCTGGCAACACCGGCAGGTTCACGGTTTGTTGCTTGCGTGGCGCAATGATCTCGGCTTCGCCGTCGACCACGATTTCTTCGCGCTGGTTGAACACACGGGTGGCAATGCGCACGCGAAACTTTGGCAGCTTTTCCAGAATCTCCAGACGCACAGTCAGGGTGTCGCCGATTTTGACCGGCTTCTGAAAGCTCATTTGCTGACCAACATAAATAGTGCCCGGGCCGGGCAGCTCGCACGCTACGGCAGCGCTGATCAGTGCACCACTGAACATGCCGTGGGCAATGCGCTCTTTGAACATGGTGGCTGCGGCAAATTCAGGGTCGAGGTGCACCGGGTTGTGGTCACCAGACATGGCCGCAAAAAGCTGAATATCACGCTCTTCGACGGTTTTGCTGTAGCTGGCAGTCTGGCCGACTTCGAGGGCTTCGTACGGGGTGTTGGTAACCTGGGTCATCTAGCGCATGTCCTGTGACGGGTGATTAGTTTCAAGATTTTGATTTTAAAGTCTTTTTTCTAAAATATGGTTCGATTATTCGCTGCGCGGCGGGCGTGAACAGCTTAGCGCCTGATTCAGCCATGCGATGACATCAGCCGTCACATCGTCGCGGTTGGTTTCATTAAATAGCTCATGACGCGCGTGGGGGTACAGGTTGAGTTGCACCTGTTGAATACCCGCCTTGCGCAAAGCGTCGCTCAGATCTACCAGACGCTTGCCTTCACTGACCGGGTCACAGGTGCCGCCGATAACCAAAACCGGAAGTGAAGAGTCAATCTGGACGAGATTGGACGCTTTGCTGATTTGCTGCAAGCCACCGAGCAGGTCGACCCACAACTGATTGGTGCACCTAAAACCGCACAACGGGTCATTGGCGTAGGCGTCGACCTCGACCGGATCGCGGCTAAGCCAGTCATAACGTGTGCGATTGGGCTTGAAGGCTTTATTGAATGAACCGAACGACAGCCACTCGATCAGCGCGCTGCGACCTTTAGGCCCTTGGCGCCAGCGTTCGAAACGGGCAATCAGGCTGGCGCTGCGATACAGCGCCACCGGCTGAAAATTCGAAGCGCTGAGAATCGCACCCTGCACGCTGGCACTGTGATGCAGCAAGTACGCCTGGGCGATGTAGCTGCCCATGCTGTGACCGAGAATAAACACGGGTGTGCCGGGGTGAGTCTGGCCAATGTGGCGGTTAAGGGTCGCCACATCGCTGACTACGGCGCACCAGCCGTCTTCATCGGCGTAATAGCCCAGTGTGCCACGTTCTGCCGTCTTGCCATGCCCACGCTGGTCGTGGGCATACAGCCCGAAACCGGCCTCACTCAAGGCCTGGCCCAAACGTGAATAGCGCCCACTGTGCTCGGCCATGCCATGGGCCAGCAAGACAATCGCCTTGGGCTTACCTTCAGGCAGCCACTGGTGCACGAAAAGCCCTGTACGGTCATTCGTCTCCAGCCAAAAGGTGTGTGGGTTCATGGCAGTTCCTTTACACGGTGTCGTAGCACTGTATAGCGCATTAACGGCACCACAGGCGAAATCACAGTAATAAGATTCAAGATGTAAATGGCGAAGATCGCCTTATTTGCCTACTACTTGATAACTGTTAACGTCCGGATGCTGTGCTTTTACTGCATCACGATGCAGCCAGACATGCTCAGGTAAGAGGATAAAAACAATGCATCCTGATTTCTGGAACGACAAACGTCCCGCAGGCGTACCGCTGGACATTGATATGACTGCCTTCACCTCAGTGGTGGATGTCTTTGAGCGCTCCTGCAAAAAATTTGCAGACCGGCCTGCCTTCAGTAACCTCGGGGTCACCCTGACCTATGCCGAGCTTGATCGCCATAGCGCGGCGTTTGCCGGTTATTTGCAGCAGCACACCAACCTGGTGCCCGGTGATCGCATCGCGGTACAAATGCCCAATATCCTGCAGTACCCGATTGCGGTGTTTGGTGCGTTGCGTGCGGGCCTGGTGGTGGTTAACACCAACCCGTTGTACACCTCGCGTGAAATGCGCCATCAGTTCAAGAGTGCGGGCATACGTGCATTGGTCTACCTGAACATGTTTGGCAAGCGCGTGCAGGAGGTGCTCGAAGACACCGAAATCGAATACCTGATCGAAGCAAAAATGGGCGACCTGATGCCCACCGTCAAAGGCTGGGTTACCAACCTGGTGGTCGACAAGGTTAAAAAGCTCGTGCCGTCTTACCGGTTGCCGCAGGCCATTCCTTTCAAGCAGGTGTTGCAGCAGGGAGCAGGGCATCCGTTGCGGTCGCTGCAAGTCAGGCTGGACGACATAGCTGTGCTGCAATACACCGGTGGCACCACGGGTTTGCCCAAAGGCGCAATGCTCACCCATGGCAATCTGGTAGCCAACATGCAGCAGATTCGTGGCTGCTTGTCCCAGCATGCCGAAGATGGTTTGCCGCTGCTCAAGGAAGGCCAGGAAGTGATGGTGGCGCCGTTGCCGCTCTACCATATCTATGCGTTCACCGCGAATTGCATGTGCATGATGGTGACCGGCAACCACAACATCCTGATCACCAACCCGCGTGATATCGCAGGCTTTATCAAGGAGCTTAAAAACTGGCGGTTCACTGCATTTTTGGGCCTGAACACCCTGTTTGTGGCACTCATGGATCACCCGGAGTTCAAGACCCTGGATTTCTCCTCACTCAAACTCACCAACTCGGGCGGCACGGCGCTGGTCAAGGCCACGGCTGAGCGTTGGGAAAAACTCACCGGTTGCCGCATCGTCGAGGGCTATGGCCTGACCGAAACCTCGCCGGTTGCCAGTGCTAACCCCTACGGCGGGTTTGCCCGCTTGGGCACG
Organism: Pseudomonas sp. FSL R10-0399; assembly: GCF_009600165.1. Classification (NCBI taxonomy): domain Bacteria; kingdom Pseudomonadati; phylum Pseudomonadota; class Gammaproteobacteria; order Pseudomonadales; family Pseudomonadaceae; genus Pseudomonas; species Pseudomonas sp. FSL R10-0399. The sequence continues at coordinate 52,716 of NZ_WIWK01000012.1, read as the reverse complement.
GTGGGCATGCCGGTGCCGGGCACGCTCATGAAAGTCATCAACGATGACGGGGCTGAACTGGGGCTGGGGGAGCGCGGCGAACTGTGTGTCAAAGGCCCGCAGGTCATGAAAGGCTACTGGAAAAACCCCGAGGCCACGGCCGAGGTGCTGGATGCCGAGGGCTGGTTCAAAACCGGCGATATCGCGGTGATTGATCCCGATGGGTATGTGCGCATCGTTGACCGTAAAAAAGACCTGATCATCGTCTCGGGTTTCAATGTGTACCCCAACGAAATCGAAGACATCGTGATGGCTCACCCCAAGGTGGCGAACTGTGCCGTTATCGGAGTACCCGACGAACGGACAGGCGAAGCCGTCAAATTGTTCGTGGTGCCGCGTGCCGGCGGGGTGAGTGTTGAAGAGCTCAAGGCGTACTGCAAAGACAATTTCACCGGCTACAAAGTGCCCAAGCAGATTGTGGTTCGGGATTCATTGCCCATGACGCCGGTGGGCAAGATCCTGCGCCGCGAGTTACGAGATACCGTCTGATTCGTTCAGTCAGGCGACAAATGCCCGTGTGCCTTTGGCACGCGGGCTTTTTTATTGAGTGTTAAATCAACCGGGTCGCGTCTTGAAAAGGCCGTTGATGGCGCTGTAAGCCCTTGTTTAGACGGGTTTTGACAAAAATAGAGTTATGGCTCTAATGGTGACTTAGGATTGTAGGACAGTCAGAAAAGTGACGCTAAGGGCCTTTTTTGGCTCTAGGCGGCCTCTGGCAAAGCTGCTACTCTCGGCGCGCTTTGTGACTTCTCGGTAAGTAAAAAAGCCAGAATTACCATTACAAAAATCAAACAAATAATAACCGCATCAAATGCGGTGAAGAATTCGCGACGCTGAGGAGTGGGCTTCCATGATTGAAGACTTTTGGAAGGATAAGTACCCAGCTGGGATTGCTGCTGAAATCAATCCTGACGAATACCCAAATATTCAGACGGTATTGCGCCAATCTTGCCAACGTTTCGCCGATAAGCCGGCCTTCAGTAACCTCGGCAAAACCATCACCTACGGTGAGCTTTACGAGCTGTCAGGCGCCTTTGCTGCCTGGTTGCAACAGCACACCGACCTGCAACCTGGCGACCGTATCGCCGTACAACTGCCCAACCTGTTGCAATACCCGATTGTTGTGTTCGGAGCCATCCGCGCCGGTTTGATCGTGGTCAACACCAACCCGCTGTACACCGCGCGGGAAATGGAACACCAGTTCAATGACTCCGGCGCCAAGGCGCTGGTGTGTCTGGCCAACATGGCGCACCTGGCCGAAAAGGTCGTGCCGCAGACTTCGGTCAAGTATGTGATCGTCACCGAAGTGGCCGACATGCTGTCGCCGTTCAAGCGTGTGCTGATCAACAGCGTCATCAAGTACGTGAAAAAAATGGTCCCGGCGTACCACTTGCCGAACGCCATCAAGTTCAATGACATCCTGAGCAAAGGTCATGGCCAGCCCGTCAAGGAAGCCAACCCGATCAGCAGTGATGTTGCGGTGCTTCAATACACCGGCGGTACCACCGGCGTGGCCAAGGGCGCGATGCTGTCCCACCGCAACCTGATCGCCAACATGTTGCAGTGCAAGGCGCTGATGGGCTCCAACCTCAATGAAGGCAGCGAGATCCTCATCACCCCGTTGCCGCTGTACCACATCTACGCGTTTACCTTCCATTGCATGGCGATGATGTTGCTGGGCAACCACAACATCCTGATCAGCAACCCGCGCGATCTGCCGGCGATGGTTAAAGAACTGTCGAAGTGGAAGTTCTCCGGCTTTGTCGGGCTAAACACCTTGTTTATTGCGCTGTGTAACAGCGAGGCTTTCCGCAAGCTGGACTTTTCGCACCTCAAGGTCACCTTGTCGGGCGGTATGGCGTTGCAATTGTCAGTGGCTGAGCGTTGGAAGACCGTGACCGGTTGCCCGATCTGCGAAGGTTACGGCATGACCGAAACCAGTCCGGTGGCGTCGGTCAACCCGATCCAGAACATCCAGGTGGGCACCATCGGGATCCCGATGCCTTCTACCTTGTGCAAAGTCATCAACGATGCGGGCGAAGAGTTGCCGTTGGGTGAAATTGGCGAGCTGTGCATCAAAGGCCCGCAGGTCATGAAAGGCTACTGGGAGCGCCCTGACGCCACCGCCGAAATCATGGACAGCGATGGCTGGTTGAAGTCCGGTGACATTGCGGTGATTCAGCCGGATGGCTACATGCGCATCGTTGACCGCAAAAAAGACATGATCCTGGTGTCGGGCTTCAACGTGTACCCGAACGAGCTGGAAGACGTCATGGCCTCGTTGCCAGGTGTTTTGCAGTCGGCGGCGATTGGTATTCCGGATGAAAAAACCGGTGAACTGATCAAGGTCTTCATCGTGGTCAAGCCGGGCATGACCCTGACCAAAGAACAGGTCATGGCGCACATGCGGGCCAACCTGACGGCTTACAAAGCACCCAAGATCATCGAGTTCCGTGAGAGCCTGCCAACGACCAACGTGGGCAAAATCTTGCGTCGCGAATTGCGCGATGAAGAACTGAAAAAACTGGGCCTCAAAAAGTAACCTCGCCCAGACACAAAAAAGCCCCGCATTGCGGGGCTTTGTTGTTTTTGCATGCTTGCTTTGATGTCTCCCTGTAGGAGCTGCCGAAGGCTGCGATCTTTTAAGATCTAAAGATCGCAGCCTTCGGCAGCTCCTACAGAGGGTGTAACAATTACTTCTGCAGGAACTGCGCGAAATTGACGCCGGTGCCTGTCGGACGCACGTCCTGCAGGAAGGAGTCTTTGTCTGCGCTCAGTTCAAGGCTCATGGTCGGCGTGCGCTTGTGCGTCGCGCGGACCACCATGCCTTCGCGTTTTTCACGCAGGAAAGCGGTAGTGACCTTCAAATGCAGCAACTCATCGGTGCTCGGGGTGTGCAACAGCAGGTGCACCCATTCGTATTGACCGATGGCCAGGCGGGCCAAAGGAATATCGAACCACCAGATGTTCTTGTTGGTGTTCAACGTAGCGAGATGGCAGTTGTTGACGCCCAGTACCGCGCCGCCAAGTTCCTGGTTTCTGCGGGCGATGGCCTGCTTTTTATCGAGTTTCATAACCTTCCTACAATTGCGGATCTTCAGCGCCATAGCCTGAATACGTTGCGCATTCTCAGGGGTTAGCGGGCAAACATAAAGCTCAACCTGCGCTGCGCGACGAAATGAGCCACAGAAAATAAATGAAACTCTGCTCGACGTCTGCGGGTCAACCTAGATGTCGAGAATGACATCCGAACTTTCACTAGGAGAAATCCCATGAGCAGCACTGGCGATAAGATCAAAGGCATGGCGAACGAAGCAGTAGGCAATGTCAAACAAGCGGTGGGTAAAGCCACCGACAACGACAAGCTGCGCGCAGAAGGCAAAGCCCAGGAACTGAAGGGCGAAGCGCAACAGACTGTCGGTAAAGCCAAAGATGCAGTGAAGAACACCGTCGATAAAGCGTAATCGGGTACTTCGTCACCAGCCCTGAAAACGGCCATCCTTGAGGTGGCCGTTTTTATGGGTTTTGCGGTTAAGTATTTCCAAAGTCGCCATTTGAACTACTTTTGAGGTAAAACCCCCGTACTGAACCCGTTGCAGAGGGTGTGTCGAACTCAATTTATAAGCGGCGAAAGGAGACGCTATGATTTTTCCGGTCTTGAATGGCCTGCCGTTAGGCAAAGTGTTGGTGCGTACGGTCAAAGAATTTATCGACGATGAAATGTCGACCTACGCCTCGGCTTTGGCCTATCAAATGCTCTTCTCGCTGTTCCCGTTCATCCTGTTTCTGATCGCACTGATCGGCTTTTTGCATTTGCCCGACTTTTTCAGCTGGCTGCGTTTGCAGTCCGAGCTGGTGCTGCCGCCACAAGCGCTGGAGCAGGTAAACCCGGTGATTGACCAGTTGGAGCAATCGAAGGGTGGCTTGCTGTCTTTCGGTATTGTCGTCGCGCTGTGGACCGCTTCGGCGGGCGTGCGCTTGATGATGAGTGCCATGAACGCCGCCTACGACGTGGTGGAAGGGCGGCCGATCTGGAAGCGCTTTCCGCTGTCGATTTTCTACACCATCGGCATTGCCGGGATGCTCCTGGCTGCTGCCGCGTTGATGGTGCTTGGGCCGCAAGTGATGGGCTGGCTGGCGGGGCAGGTGGGGCTTGAGGAGTTTGTGGTCACGTTGTGGACCATCCTGCGGTGGCCGGTGATTATCCTGCTGATGATGGTGGCGGTGGCGGTCATTTATTACGTGATGCCAGACGTTGAGCAGAAGTTTCGTTTTATTACGCCAGGCTCGGTGCTGGCCGTGGTGGTGTGGATCGCCGCGTCGTTGGGTTTTGCGTTTTATGTGAAAACCTTCGCCGATTACAACGCGATGTATGGCAGCATCGGGGCGATCATTGTGCTGTTGCTGTATTTCTATATTTCGTCAGCCGTATTGTTGTTGGGGGCTGAAATGAACGCTGTTATCGAGCACATGTCAGCTGAAGGCAAAGATCCGGGTGAGAAAACCTTCGAAGAGTCCGACGATACACCGCATGTGTCCGGGCTTGGGCGCGACCACTCCCTTAAATCCACTTCAGATGAAGCCTGATTATGATTCGTGAAATTTTGAAAATGGGTGATGAGCGCCTGCTGCGAGTTGCCAAGCCAGTGCCTCCCGAGATGTTTGATACGCCAGAGCTGTGGCAACTGATCGACGACATGCTGCAGACCATGGAGCACGCCGGTGGCGTTGGTCTGGCGGCTCCGCAAATTGGCGTTGATTTGCAACTGGTGATCTTTGGCTTCGAACACAGTGAGCGTTACCCGGACGCCGAACCCGTGCCGCAAACCATCTTGATCAACCCGCTGATCACGCCCTTGAGCCCTGCAGTTGAAGAAGACTGGGAAGGCTGCTTGTCAGTGCCAGGGCTGCGCGGTGTAGTCGAGCGCTTCGAGAAGATCCGTTACGAAGGTTTTGACCCCAAGGGTGATCCCGTCGTACGCGTTGCTGATGGCTTTCATGCGCGCGTGGTGCAGCACGAGTGTGATCACCTGATCGGCCGTCTGTACCCTTCACGCATCAAGGACTTCAGCAAGTTCGGCTTTATTGAGGTGTTGTTCCCGGAGCTGGCGCCGGGCACGCAAGAGTAGGCTCAAGGCCCATCGCTATCATCGCTTTATTGCGTTGATAGCGAACCAGCCGCTCATGCAGCACATAAGGCAAGTCGACTTCCACGCTAAACCCCAGCCTTTCATAAAAGCCTTGCAACTCGGGGTCGCAGAACAGCCACACCGGTCCCTCGCAGGCGGCCACCGACGCCTTCACCAATGCCCCGGCAACCCCTTGCCCACGCAGCGCGGGCGCAACAAATAACCCGGTCAGCCAATAACCATGAGCAATTGAGCGCAGGCACAACCCGCCAATGATGTCTTGCTGACGTGCAACCCACAGTTGTGCGTCTTTACTGGCCTTCATCGACGACTGATGCGCGCGGTAAAACTTGTTCATTAATGGCCACAATGGCGCTTCGAGCGGGGCGTAAACAATGGCGGTCATGTCGTCCACGGGCGTTAAAAATAAGCGCGCAGTATATACACAGCGCTGAATCATTTAAGTCTCTCGATTTGTATTCGTTTGAGTGTTTATTGGTCATTGGAAAGTGCACTTTGCGAGCTTTTTTGAATATTCACCTTTAAACATAAATTAGCCAGCTAACTGAATCGAGCAGATGCGTGCAGCCCGTGCTGTGCGTTTCGTCGCCCCTTGCTGGCAATTTGCTTGCACCCTGTTTAGGCCTGTCTATGCTTGGAACCATAGGGGCCCGAATATGAAGTGGCTTTTCCCCTGATTCGTTGTAATGCAAACAGCAAGCGTTACATGGGCTGAGGTTTTGTTGTGCCTTGAAAATTACACATCATCACAAGAAAGCATCATCAGGGGTTGAGTCATGTTTAATTCGCGTCGTAAAGCCGACCTGCTCGAGAATCAGCGCTTAAGTTGTTCTTTGGAGGACATGAAGGCCAAGGCATTGGCCGTCAGTCGTTCAATGGCCATCATCGAGTTCACCCCTGAAGGGATCATTCTTGAGGCCAATGACAATTTTTGCCGGGTGATGGGTTATACCGTCGACGAGATTCGCGGCAAGCATCACCGGATTTTTTGCGAAGACGCTTACCAGCGCGGCATTGAATACGCGCAATTCTGGAAGACCCTGGCCAGTGGTGCACCGCTGAGCGGGACGTTCACCCGGCTCGACAAAGCAGGGCGTGAAATCTGGCTAGAGGCCAGCTACATGCCGATCACCGACGCCAGCGGGCAGGTGCTCAGTGTGATGAAAGTGGCGGCCGACATCACCGACCGGGTCAATAAAGAGCACGAAAACCAGAGCATCGTGAACGCCTTGAGCCGCTCCATGGCCATGATTGAGTTTTCCCCTGATGGCCGGGTTATCAATGCCAATCAGAACTTTCTCAACACTGTGCATTATTCGTTGCAAGAGATCGTAGGCCAGCACCACAGTATGTTCTGTCGCCGCAGCGAAGCCGAGTCCGCCGAATACAAAGCCTTTTGGGAGTCGCTTAATCGCGGTGAATACCATTCCAGACGTTTCGAACGGGTCGATAAATATGGCCACACGGTTTTTCTGGAGGCTTCCTACAACCCGATATTCGATGCCAAAGGCCGCCTGTATAAAGTGGTGAAGTTTGCCAGCGACATCACCGCACAAGTCAGCAACCTGCAAACCGCCGCTGAATCGGCCCACGCGACATCAGTGCAAAACGACGCCTGTGCGCAGAAAGGTTCGCAAGTGGTTCAACAAACGGTGCAAACCATCGAGGCTATTTCCAAAGACCTCAACGAGGCCGCTAGCAGTATCGATGCGGTGAGCAAGCAGTCGGAAATCATCGGCAAGATCGTCCAGACCATTCGCGGCATTGCCGATCAAACCAACCTGTTGGCACTCAATGCGGCCATTGAAGCGGCCAGGGCCGGTGAGCACGGGCGTGGCTTTGCGGTGGTGGCTGACGAAGTCAGGAGCCTGGCGGCACGCACCAGTGCGGCGACCATTGAGATTGTCGAGGTGGTGCGTAAAAACCATGACCTGTCGTTGAGCGCGGTAAACAGCATGCAATCGAGCTTGAGCCGAACCGGGCTAGGGGTTTCACTGGCCAATGAGGCGGGGGAGGCGATTCTGGAGATCCAGCAGGGCTCCCGGCATGTGGTCGACGCCATCAGCCAGTTCAATTCAACGTTGCAGATCAGTTGAGGCGCGTGCCCGTGGGAACGGGCTTGCTCGTGATTGAATCGGCGTGGTTTAACGGTAAGACCGCGTCGACAGCATCGCGAGCAAGCTCGCTCCCACGATGCCCTTCTGTTACCGGGCTTATGATTCGAGATGTGCGGTCACACCAAGTCGGTTGAGCGCTTCTCAGCAACCTGCTGCTGGGCGGCAGCCTGTTTGATCGCTTCTTTTTGCTGCATGAGCGCGGTGATCTGGTCTGTAATCGCTTGCTGCTTCTCTGGCGGCATGGCTTTAAAATCGTCTTCTGTCAGGCCCATTTCCTTGAGCAATTGCTCGCGAATCCGTTGCGCCGGTGACTTGCTCATGTAGTCCTTGAACTCGTCGGTGGCCGAGGTCTTGGTCGCCGTGCCTGTGCTTGAAGCGCTGGCCTGCAACATGACCCGTGTTTTGGCGAAAGCCGCGTTGACGTTATCCGCTTGCGCATTGCCGGCCACGGATGCCGGGGTTGCCTGGAGGTTGGTCAGTGGCTGAGCATTCTGCTGGGCCGCGCTGTACAAGGCGCTGGCGGCAGCGTTCGCCGGGTCGAGGTCGGTGCGCTGGGTCTTTTGAATTGCAGACGTATGCTGCGTGTTGATCAACATGAATGTGCCCCTCTAAAAGGTGATGACTATTAGCAGGGCAATAACCGTGCCCAGTTGCAATCACCCATTTTTAAAGGGCCGCAGGCTGGGCGAGGGTGGAGGGGGGCACGGCGAGCGGACAATTCTTGCCGCTCGGCGGCGAACTCAGGTGCTTTCGCGCAGCATCAACTCAAAGCCCATGTCTTGCACCGGCTGTTGCACCTTGTTGCCCGCCATCAAGGTGAGCATCTGCTCGGCGGCGCGACGGCCAATGGCTTCTCGTGGCGTACGAATGCTGCTCAGGCGCGGCACCATAAACTCGGAAGAGGGCAGGTCGTTGAAACCCAGAATGGAAATTTGCTCCGGGATTTTAATCCCGATGCGGGCGGCTTCGAGCAAGGCGCCGTGGGCAAGGTCGTCGTTACCAAAAAAGATCGCGTCCACGTGAGGGTGAGTCGCCAGCAGCTGTAAGAACAGCTCGCCGCCCAGGCCCACGGAAGAAGGACGTGGTGTCAGCACTTCCAGGTCCGGGTTGTACAGCCCGGCCTCCTGCAAGGCGCGGCGATAACCTTCGCCGCGCAACAGCGTGCGCTGGTCGAGTTGTGCACCGATGTAGGCAAGGTGTCGACGCCCGCGTGAGATCAAGTGCTGGGCTGCTGTTTCACCAGCTTTTAACTGCGAGAACCCAACGCAATTAAGGCCTGCACCGGCATCCAGTTCCATCATGTACACACAAGGTGTATTGCTCGCTTCAAGCATGCGCCGTGAGCTTTCAGTGCGGTCAAAGCCGGTCAGCAACAGGCCGCGGGGCTGGTACGCCATGTAGTTGCGCAGCAGGTTTTCTTCTTCCTCGCGGGAGTAGTGATAGTTACCGATCAGCACTTCAAAACCTTTGGGGCGTAAGACCTCGTGGATGGCTTCGAGGGTGTCGATAAACAGCAAGTTGGATAACGAGGGCACCAGCACCACTACCGAGTGGCTTTGTGCCGAGGCCAGTGCCCGAGCGGCAGGGTTGACCACGTAGTTCAGTTCGTCGGCAGCCTGGCGTACTTTTTCGGCCAGCTCTGTGGCCACGCTGCTGATACCGCGCAAGGCGCGGGAGGCGGTAATCGGGCTGACACCCGCCAGTCGGGCGACTTCATTAAGGGTCGGGCGGCCCGTGGTACGGGGGTTTTTATCGTTTTTAGAGGAGGTCATCGGGGCGGCTTGCCAAACAAAAAACAAGTCACTAAGGTAGCGCTGTCCTTGTCTGTCGGCAATTGCCTAATTGTCTGTGGGATTATTCAAGATCTTTGTATGTCGAGAGCGTCACGGCGTCTCCCCATAAAAATGAGAAATAGACGTCGGTAGCCTGGTCTTTGTGCTTTGCTTTCAGCTAGTGAACGCTTTGACTCAGACAGCGCTGTCTACGGACTGAGGTGTTTCATGAACCAACCTATCACTGCCCTGGTCATCATGGGTGTTGCCGGCTGCGGCAAATCCAGTGTGAGCCAGGCGTTGTGCCATCTTAATGGTGCAACGCCGATTGAAGGCGATGCCTTTCACCCGGCGGCCAACATTGAAAAAATGAGCGCCGGCATTCCCCTGACCGATGAAGACCGCTCTGGCTGGCTGGACAGCTTGTGCGATGAACTGCGCACGGCGATTGCCCGTGGCCAGCGCCCGGTGCTGACCTGTTCGGCGCTTAAACTGCGTTACCGCGAGCGTTTGCGTGCCGCCGTTGATGGCCTGGGTTTCGTGTTTCTGGAACTGACGCCGCAAGTGGCCGCTGACCGTGTGGCGCATCGCCCGGGGCACTTTATGCCCAAGACGCTCATCGACAGCCAGTTTGCGGCTCTCGAATCGCCGAGCAAGGAACCCTTGGTGCTGACGCTGAATGCGGCGGCCCTGAACATTGACCAGTTGGCGCTCGCTTCTCATGAGTGGTGGCGTGAACATTCTTTACTGGCAACGTCATGATTTTGTTTCAAAAAGACAGCGCTGTCTGTTTGACCCCAGGCTGTTTATTCGTCGTTGATAACAAAAACAAGGCAGGAGACGCCCCATGCTAGGCATGTCCCAACACACCTTTCTGCTGCTTGATGCAGTGGTGACGATCATCGGGCTGATCGTGCTGATCACTCGGTTCAAAATACATCCCTTTATTGCCCTGATTATCGCGTCGGCCTTTTTGGGCCTGACCACCGGTATGCCGGCCGACCAGATCCTCAAGTCGTTCCAGGAAGGTTTTGGTGGGGTACTGGGCTTTGTCGGGATCATTTTGGCGCTGGGCACGATGCTCGGCAAAATGATGGCCGACTCGGGCGGCGCCGATCAGATTGCCCGCACCCTGATCCGTGCCTTCGGCAAGGAGCGGGTGCAGTGGGCTATGATGTTTGCCGCGTTCCTGGTCGGCATTCCGCTGTTTTTCGAGATCGGTTTTGTCTTGCTGATTCCTCTGGTCTTTATCGTGGCGCGGCGTACCGGCGTGTCGCTGATCAAGATCGGTATTCCGTTGCTGGCCGGTTTGTCGGCGGTGCACGGTCTGGTTCCGCCGCACCCTGGCCCGTTGCTGGCGATTGGCGTGTTCGGGGCGGATATCGGTAAAACCATCCTGTACGGTCTGATCGTGGCGCTGCCAACAGCGATCATTGCCGGTCCGATTTACGGCACGTTCATCTCCAAATACATCCCCGGCAACCCGTCTCAGGAACTCGTCGACCAACTGGCCAGCGAGCCGGAGTCCAGCAGCCTGCCGAGCTTTGGCATCACCCTGGCCACGGTGCTGTTGCCGGTGTTCCTGATGTTGCTGAAGACATTTGCCGACGTGGCGTTACCCACGGGCAACTTCTTCCGCGGCTGGATGGACATGATCGGCCACCCGATCAGCGCGCTGTTGCTGGCGTTGCTGTTGTCGCTCTACACCTTTGGTGCGCGACAGGGGATCGACTCCAAGCGCGTGCTCAAACTGCTCGACGCGAGCCTGGCGCCGACGGCTGCGATCGTGTTCATCATTGGCGCGGGCGGTGGCTTCAAGCAAATGCTGGTGGCCAGCGGCGTGGGTGACGTGATCGGTCACATGGCGGTGCACGCCAACATCTCGCCTATTTTGCTGGCGTGGCTGGTGGCGGCGGTGATTCGTATCGCAACCGGTTCGGCAACCGTGGCGACCATTACCGGGGCGGGGATTGTGTTGCCGGTGGTGGATATGATTCCGGGCGTGAACCGCGAACTGCTGGTGCTGGCAACGGGCGCAGGCTCGTTGATCCTGTCGCACGTCAACGATGCGGGTTTCTGGCTGGTCAAGCAGTACTTCAACATGACCGTGGTTGAGACCTTCAAGACCTGGACCGCGATGGAAACCATCCTTTCGGTGGTCGGCCTGATCTTCATCATGCTGCTGTCGTTGGTGGTTTAAGACGTTCGTTGAGGCCTTCGGCGGCTGTGTAGCAGTTGCCGAAGGCTACGTCCGGCGGCGTAGCCGTCGTAGAGTCAGGCGACTCGATTCTACCAATAAATCGCGTGTCCGGACTTTACGATCGCTTCGCAATCGGACGCAGCCTCGCTCGGCTCGTCAGCTGCTACATAGGCGTAATTGGCTTGTTTAGCTGGCGCTCAAACCGTCCGCGCGGAACATCGCGCGGATACCGCGCAAGGCCTGACGGATACGGTCCTGGTTTTCAATCAGGGCAAAGCGCACATGGTCGTCACCATACTCACCAAAGCCTACACCCGGTGAGACACACACCTTGGCATCGGCCAGCAGTTTCTTGGCAAACTCCAGCGAGCCCATCTCGGCGTAAGCCTTGGGGATCTTGGCCCAGACGTACATCGAGGCTTTCGGGTTTTCGACCATCCAGCCCAACTCGTGCAGCCCTTTGACCAACACGTTACGACGCTGGCGGTATTGCTCGGCAATGTCTTTGACGCACTGCTGGTCGCCTTCAAGTGCGGCAATGGCCGCCACTTGCAGCGGGGTGAAGGTGCCGTAGTCGTGGTAGCTCTTGATCCGCGCCAAGGCGTTGACCAGTTCCGGGTTGCCGACCATAAAGCCGATGCGCCAGCCCGCCATGTTGTAGCTTTTGGACAGGGTGAAGAACTCGACGGCGACGTCTTTGGCGCCAGGCACCTGCATGATCGAAGGCGCTTTCCAGCCGTCATAGACGATGTCGGCGTAGGCCAGGTCGTGAACCACCAGCACGTCATACTGCTTGGCCAGGGCCACCACGCGCTCAAAGAAGTCCAGTTCGACGCACTGCGCCGTCGGGTTCGACGGAAAGCCCAGAATCATCATTTTGGGTTTCGGGATCGAGCCGCGGATAGCTTTTTCCAGCTCTGCAAAAAAGTCCACGCCCGGAATCAAAGGCACCGAGCGCACCTGTGCGCCAGCAATCACGGCGCCGTAGATGTGAATCGGGTAGCTGGGGTTCGGCACTAGTACGGTGTCGCCCTGGTCGAGGGTGGCGAGCATCAAGTGCGCCAGGCCTTCTTTGGAACCAATGGTGACGATGGCTTCGCTTTCCGGGTCGATCTCCACGTTGTAGCGATCGGCGTACCAGCGAGAAATAGCCCTGCGCAGTCGTGGGATGCCACGCGAAGTCGAGTAGCCGTGAGTGTCCTCACGCTGTGCGACAGTGCAGAGTTTTTCAACGATATGGGGCGGCGTCGGGCCGTCAGGGTTGCCCATGCTGAAGTCGATGATGTCTTCGCCACGACGTCGGGCGGCCATCTTCAGCTCAGCAGTGATGTTGAACACGTAAGGGGGGAGTCGATCTATGCGCGCAAAGCGGCGCGGCGAACCTTGGTCTGCCATGTATGCCTCTGATACGTAAGCGCCCGGAACCGTCCGAGCGACGTTGACCACTGCGGTGGTCTGCGGCGAGACAATAAACGGCGTAATGGCCTTTTGTCTAGATGTCTGGCGAGAGAATTTTCTGAAAAATAAGGTTTATTTAGGCGTTTTTCCTATTACCAACTTCGCGTTTTGCCAAAGGCTCGTTTTAACGGGGGGCCGGTCAAGCCGCAGGCTTTGCCTGCAAGGGCGTGAGAGGCAACACCAAACGCCGCTCACCCCGATAGGCTTCGCCGCGCTCAGACCAGCCCTGGCTTAAGTAAAAAGCCAGGGCTGACGTGTTGTCCGGGCTCACCGACAACATCAACTGACTGACGTCGGGCCAGTAGTGCTGGATGTCCTGCGTGAGCAAGCGCAAACAGATTTTGCCCAGCCCTTGGCCTTGCACTTGCCTGTGCACCTGCAAGGCGTGCAGCGTGGCGCTGCCGGCGTCAGCCCAGTGCGCCAACAGCGGATGCCGCTTGAGCAGCATAAAGGCCACAGGGCGTTCATCGATTAACAGGGCAAAGCCTCTGATCCCCGGATGGCATTGCGCGGGCAATGAGTACAAGGCGCATGCGATGTCACCACTGAACGGTAACTGTTCTGGCAGCACCTCAATGCCGAGCAGTTGCTCGCGCTGCTCAGCGTTAAGGTCTTCGTAGGGGCAGAGGCGGGTCATGCTAGGCGTCAGGGGGCAGGGAAAGCGGCATGGTAAAGGTGAACGTGGTGCCGTGCAGTTCGTCCGACATCACACTCAAGCGGCCATTGTGAGACAGGGCAATCTGGCTGGCAATGTACAAACCCAGGCCAAGACCGGCTTGCGGGGTGTTGCTGGCAGGGCGCGAGTAAGGCTGAAATAAATGCTGCAGCGCTTCAACTGGAATCGGCTGGCCCTGGTTAGTCACGCTTAGCGCAAACAGTGCGTTTTGCGTCGTCCCGGTGATGTGCACCGGACCTGTGGCAGAGCCATGGGCGATGGCGTTTGCAAGCAGATTGGATAGCAGCTGAGCCAGGCGGCTGCTGTCACATTCAATGCTTTCTAGCGAGCCGATTGCCGAGTCGATCTGCCGCTCAGGGTAAATATGGCGGACTTCCGAGATCACGTGTTCTAGCACTTGCGCGAGGTCCGGGCACGGGCTCAGTAGCACCGGGATCCCGCTGCCGAGCCTTCCACGGGCGAAATCCAGGACATCCTCGACCAACTGCGAGGCGCGCAGGCCGCAGGTTTTGATGTGTTGCACAAGATCGTGGGTTTGAGGGTTCGGGTACTTGCAGAGCAAGCGATCAGCCGCAGTCGTCATGGCGAACAACGGGTTGCGCAGGTCATGGCCGAGCACTGCAATAAACTGCTCGCGCAGCTCTGCGTGCTCACGGGCCAGAGCCAGCTCTGACTGCGCCTGTTCCAGGTTTTCTTCGGCTTCGATCTGCAGCGAGAGCAGGCGCGAAAAAGACTCCAGTGTGGCCTGGATGGAGGTGTTTTTAAGGGTCGCGGGTTCAGGATCCAAGGCGCACAGCGAGCCAAAGAAGCGGCCGTCGGTGCGGTACACCGGTATCGTGAAGTAGCTCTCGAACCGGTAGATTCTGGGCGTTGGGTGGTCGTGGTACTGCGGGTCTTCGCTGGCTTTGTCGATGAGAATGGGCTGCTGCGAGTTCATGCTTTCAAAGCACAGCGTCGTGACCAGATCCAGTTCGCCACCGGGTTTCAAGCCAAACCCCAAGTTGTCGAGCACGGCGCAGGCTGTCCAGCTGTTAGGTGTCACCCGGGCAACGGCAGCAAAGCGCATGCCGGTCATTTCAGTAACGACTTGAAGGATTGCCGGGACTGCGCTGATCCGGTTAATCGTGGCGATATCCGCAGCGGCACTTGGCCTCATAGAAGAGAATCTCGGCTTGAATGTTATAAAAAGATGATTCTAGCCAGTCTGGGAATACCGGTACAAATTTGTATAAATATTGTATGCATTTGCTCGCCTGACCCCTGTAGGAGCCAACTGCCTCGCGATCTTTTAAAAGGTCAAAAGATCGCGAGACAAGCTCGCTCCTATAGCAGGCGATGGACAGCGGGAATCAGGTGTCTTGTTTGTCTTGCAGGACTTCGGCTGTTTTGGCGTCCATGTCTACATCCCACTTCACGCCTTTGGTGTCGCGCAATTCAACTTCATACACCAGCTTGCCGTAGGAATGGTCCAGCTCGGTGTCGAGGATGGTCGCGCCGGGGTGCTTGTCCAGCGCCGCTTGGTTGAGTTTCTCAAAAGCGGCAATTTCGCCCGACTTGAGCAAGCCCGGAATATGGTCAGGGCGCACATCGGCTTGAGCCAGGCCGGCAGTCAGGGTCAGGGCGGTAGCGGCGAAGATGACGTTAAGTGCTTTCATGGTTAATCCCTCTGGGGTGATCTGTTTAGGTGGGATCAGAGTAACCATGGCAACTTAACTCATCCTTAATTTTGCCCTTTGCCTGAAACCAAAGGTGTGACGTACCCTTTGAGTCATTAGCGTCCCCGTCAGAGGGATGAGCATTCACCTTGTGTGTAAACCATCGTTTCCAGAGAGAGGTTTACCATGCGCATCACTTCGCAACTCATCTGCCAGGCCGCCGACGATCTCCACGGTTTTGTCGGATTCAATCGCAAGACGCAGCAGTACATCGTACGTTTTAGCGAGGACTCATTCGGGATGGATGTTGCCGACGACGCCATCACCCCCACCAGCGAGTTTGTCTGGCAAGCCGTCGGGGCCGACACCATGACCCTCAAGCGCGAGTTGATTCAGTTGTTGCTGGATCAAAATATCGACGATCGCCTGAACATCACAGAACCCTTGCGGGTGTACATGCGGCGCGAAGATGTACCGGAAATTTCAGCGGTGCGTCGCTGCCTCAGCTAAGGCTCGCCCAGCACGGTGTTTGCCAGCAGGTCGCCAGAGCCAATGCTGATTTTATTGCGGCCCGTGTTCTTGGCGATGTACAGCGCCTTGTCGGCCTCGTTGAGCCACATCGAGGCGTCGGTGAAGGCCGCCTGGCATGAGGCCAGCCCGATGCTCAGGCTAAAGCGCAGCTCGGGTGCATCGGGGTAGCGAAAGTCGCAGCAGCGGTGGCGCAGACGCTCCATGATTTCTTGCGTCTGCGCCAGCGAGCGGTTGGGCAAAATCACGCAAAACTCATCGCCGCCATAACGTCCGGCCAGATCTTCTGCGCGCAGGTTTTCCTTGAGTGCAATGCTGAACTGGCGCAGCACGCTGTCGCCGACAATGTGCCCGTAAGTGTCATTGATACGCTTGAAGTGGTCGATATCAATCAGCGCCAGCGTGGCGTCTGCGTGAGTGTGCTTGCAGGTATGGAAGCTGAGTTGCAGCAGGTCTTTCCAGGAGCCGTGATTGAGCAGGCCGGTCAGGCTGTCGGTACGGCTGAGGGCGCTGAAGGCGCGCTTGTGCGCGGCCAGGGTGGTAGCCATTCGATAACTGATCATGCCCACGGTAAACGGGTAGAGGATCAGAATGGGCAGGCACGCATAGAGTTGTATCGATGTGGTCTCAGGGTTGAAGGCAATCCCGAACATCAGCCATGAGATGACAATGCCCACGCATTGCGCCACGAGCCCGCGGAGCAGCATTTTTGCACCGCCGACCGCCACGTTGTTCATGGTCATCATCGACACAATAATGATGGCCGGCAGAGGATTGAACTGCAGGGTGGCAGCCCAAAAGCCGCCCAACACAGAATCCATCAATATGTTGCGGCGTTCAGCACGATACGGGTATGGCGAGCGGGAAGAGCGCAAGTAGGCCAGTTGTGGCCAGGCAAAACCCGAGGCGAAGAACAATACCCAGACCCAGGTGGGCATGTTCAATGGGTACAGAGCAGGCATCACGCACAGGCAACCAATTCCCAGGCCAAAGGTTCGCGGCACATAAATGCGCCGTGAAAATGACAAACCTTTACCTCTTTGAGTGTTCATAGGTATCTGCGCAAGGTGTTGAGGCACGGAATGCCACACCCGCTCGTTAAACACAGACGTGTCGGTTTAACGTGCAGGTAATGTCGATCATCGATGCTGGCATTCTGCCTGAGCTTTAAGGGGAATAACCTTAAAACTAACACTTGGATGTTAGAAAATGACGATTGACCTTCTACCGCCCAAAAAACCAGCGTAATAATTGCACTTTGTCTTCTGGAGTCTTTGAAGCATGCCAATCGAGTCTTCGACAAAGTCTGAGCTTAAGCCTGCCGAGCAGCATCAAGGTAAGTTTCGAAATCAGGGTGTCAGGCCCGCCGCAAGCTTGGGCAAAACCTTGGGCATTTTTTGGAAGATGCTGTTCCAAAAACCTTCAAACACTCGGCCCGCCGCAGCGATCCCGGTCACCCCGTTGAGCCGCGAAGCGTTGGATAAAGCGCCTGACTTCAGTGTGTTCCGGCTGGGGCACTCCACCTTGTTGCTCAAGCTCAAGGGCAAATTCTGGCTGACCGACCCTGTGTATGCCGAGCGTGCTTCGCCGTTTCAGTGGGCGGGGCCCAAGCGTTTTCACGCACCGCCGATCACCCTGGATGAACTGCCACCGTTGCAAGGCGTAATCCTGTCGCATAACCACTACGATCACCTTGACCAGAAAACAGTGCTGCAACTGGCGGCCAAGACCGAGCACTTTTTGGCCCCGCTAGGGGTGGGCGACCTGCTGATCAAGTGGGGCGTGCCTGCAAACAAAGTACAGCAACTGGATTGGTGGCAAGAAACACAACGTGACGGCATTCGATTTATCGCCACACCGTGCCAGCATTTTTCGGGTCGAGGGTTGTTTGACCACAACGAGACCCTGTGGGTGTCGTGGGTCATGATTATTGATGACGTGCGGATTTTCTTCAGCGGCGACTCTGGCTACTTCGACGGTTTTAAACTGATCGGTGAGCAGTTTGGCCCCTTTGATCTGACCCTCATGGAAACGGGGGCCTACAACGTTGACTGGCCCGATGTGCATATGCAGCCTGAACACAGCCTGCAAGCCCATATCGACTTGAAAGGCCGATGGTTGCTGCCGATTCACAACGGCACCTTTGATTTGGCCTTTCATGCCTGGTACGAACCGTTTGAGCGCATTGTGGCGTTGGCAGCAGAACGTAATGTGCTTATCTCGACGCCTGCCATGGGTGAAGCCTTTAACCTGATGCAACCCCACAAAGGCCGCGCCTGGTGGCTTGGCGTGCAAGCCACCGACGAAGTGCCGGCCAAACAGGCCAGCCTCTGAGGTGCGGGCGGTTTACTCGATCAGGGCAAAGTCCTCCCGGCCCATTGGGTCGGGCGTGGTGCCGCGAAAGTTACTGGCCCAACTTGGCGCAAAGCCCGGGAAAAACACCAGGCCTTCGGCTTCAAGGGAGTAAGCCAGGGCCAGGAGAGTGACATCGCGCACCCGTTCGGAGGCTTCAAACCGTTGAATGGCCGGCACCGAGACCTTTGACTTGTCGCTCAGTTGTTCGAGGCTCCAGCCGAGCAGTTCCCGGGCTTGCGCACAGTGCAGCGGGGTGAATTGGTTAATGATGATGCGTTCAAACGTGTTGCGCATGGCTGAGTTGGGCATGGGGAGATCTCCAGGGCTGAGTCAGTGCTTGAAAATATACTGTGTTTTTATACAGTTGTTTTCGAGGTCGATCAAACTCATTTTTTGAATCAGTGCGGTCGCAGAGAACCCGTGATTCAAGCCCGTTTGCGCGGTAAGCAACGGTCGAAAACTTCGATATAAACCATTCTGCGCAGCCGGTGTTGCCTCGCAAGGCTCTTCAACAACGACAGGGCGGGCGATGTTTTTGTAGGAGCGAGCTTGCCTCGCGATCTTTTGATCTGGCCTTGAGGTTTTACGACTGCTGCGCAGTCGGACGTAGCCTCGCAGGCTCGTCAACTGCTACAGGGGGCGACATCTTGAAAACAAAAAAGGGCCACCTCGCGGCAGCCCCTTTTATCAGCAGTCAGTTCAAGCCAGGGATCAATCCCAGCTCAACGCGCCGCCAGTCTGGTACTCGATCACCCGCGTCTCGAAGAAGTTCTTCTCTTTCTTCAAGTCCATGATTTCGCTCATCCATGGGAATGGGTTGGTGGTGCCCGGGTATTCTTCTTTCAGGCCGATCTGCGACAGGCGGCGGTTAGCGATGAACTTGAGGTAGTCCTCCATCATGGCCGCGTTCATGCCCAGTACGCCGCGTGGCATGGTGTCACGCGCGTATTCGATCTCGAGCTGAGTGCCCTGCAAGATCATCTGGGTCGCTTCTTCCTTCATTTCAGCGTCCCACAGGTGCGGGTTTTCGATTTTGATCTGGTTGATCACATCGATGCCGAAGTTCAGGTGCATGGATTCGTCACGCAAGATGTACTGGAACTGCTCGGCAACGCCGGTCATCTTGTTGCGGCGACCCATCGACAGGATCTGGGTGAAGCCGCAATAGAAGAAGATGCCTTCCAGAACGCAGTAGTAGGCGATCAGGTTGCGCAGCAGTTCTTTGTCGGTTTCAACGGTGCCGGTTTCGAACTTCGGATCGGAGATCGAACGGGTGTACTTCAGGCCC
Organism: Pseudomonas sp. FSL R10-0399; assembly: GCF_009600165.1. Classification (NCBI taxonomy): domain Bacteria; kingdom Pseudomonadati; phylum Pseudomonadota; class Gammaproteobacteria; order Pseudomonadales; family Pseudomonadaceae; genus Pseudomonas; species Pseudomonas sp. FSL R10-0399. The sequence goes on along the minus strand of NZ_WIWK01000012.1, from coordinate 33,478 downwards.
CAGGTTGCCTTTTTAGCGACCGACGGGATCTCGTGGTACATGTTGAAGATCTCGCCTTCATCCATGGCCAGCGATTCAATGCAGTACTGGTAGGCGTGGGTGTGGATCGCCTCTTCGAACGCCTGGCGCAGGATGTACTGGCGGCATTCCGGGTTGGTGATCAGGCGGTACACGGCCAGCACCAGGTTGTTGGCAACCAGGGAGTCAGCAGTAGAGAAGAAGCCCAGGTTGCGCATCACGATGCGACGCTCGTCGTCAGTCAGGCCTTCCGGGTTTTTCCAGAGGGCGATGTCGGCGGTCATGTTGACTTCTTGCGGCATCCAGTGGTTTGCGCAACCGTCCAGATACTTCTGCCAGGCCCAGTCGTACTTGAATGGTACGAGCTGGTTAAGGTCGGCACGGCAGTTGATCATCATTTTTTCGTCAACGGCAACGCGAGCGCTGGCGCCTTCGAGTTCTGCCAGGCCTTCAGCGATGTCGAGCTTGTCCAGGGCTGCTTTGGCGCGCTTGATCGCTGCCGAGTCGGTAGCGGTGACAGCACGGGCTTCCTGGGCCGCAACGCCGCCAGCTGCGTCCAGGCGGTCCATGTTGGCTTCGGTTGCGTGGCCTGCGTTGGCGCCTTTAACAGCGACTTCGCCTTCGTCTTCTTTGTCGAATTCGTCCCAGCTCAGCATGACGTGTCGTCTCCTGCGTGAGGGCCTTGTGCCCGTGTGGTAACACTGATGGTTTGGTTTGCACACGGCCCATAGGCCACTTGGATCTAAGAAATGTTGCTGCAGTAGCGGTTTACGCACGCATAAACATGAATGTGTTCGGGGCCGACCCGCTGTCGCTCGGGGGATGCAGTAACGATAGCATCTCGCCCTGGCCTTTAAAGCCGGAGCAGCTTGGTGGGCAGCCCGCTCAGGGTGTTAGCACCCTTTGGAGGGCCGAAGTATACGGGGTTTGTACAGGGTATTTCAGCCAGTTTTTTTTCGGCCGATGCGACGAAATGACCTAAATTTGGCCTGGACTTCAACGCAGTGGCGGCCGGGCACGGCTTTCCCGGCTGAGGACCGGTCGCCCGTTTTTTTCATGAGCATGTGCGTAAGCGTGGGAGGGGGCAGCCGATATCTGTATAGATCTATGTAGTGCCTGTCCAGGCGGTAAGACTCGTAAGGTCTTTTTCATCAGGGCGCGTGACGTGGATAACGCGTAACTGCCCATCCATGAGACGGTCGCCAAGATGAGTCAAACAGTACCGTTAAAGTATTACTCGGAAAATTTTATAAAATCGGACTTTGAGCGATGTACGAATTCGGCGCTTGCTGATGGACTGATCACCGGCGTTGAAAAAATCTGGCTTCAACAGGCCTTGGGGACTTATGCGGTCAATACAGTGCCTGCGATTGCCCCGCTGTATGTGAGTCAAGTAGCGTTAGCGCGAGCAGATGACCAACCGGAATATTTACGCGGGGCATTTGTACTTGCTACCGGGGTGCTACCTTCGGACACTTATTATTTTTATACTTTAATGACGGGGCTTCATAAGTTTCTGAGCTGGGCTGATTTAGTCAGGGCTATAAATAAACAGTTTATTATGAATGATAAATCCCCTCTTTTACACTGTGTTCCTTTGGCCAGTCGGCATGCTTTATTGGGCGACGATGTGATAAATGTAACGTTGTTGCCGCTGGAGCTACCCATTTTCAAGACTCTCAGCCAACTCTTTGAACGCTCATTGGGAAATGATCAGTTTGTCGTCCATCAAGTGGTGTCGTACATACCTTCAATTCGATCTGTTCTATTTGACAGACTGAAGTTTAAGCAGGAAGAAAGAAGGCAGGCTACTCCGGCAGACTGTGCAGGGAGTGTTATTACGAGTGAAATGACAATTAATAGCTCTTTGGTGGATTGGGCGTTCGAATATTATTTGAAAAAAGCGCTGCCCAAGCATGAGGGCTTTAGCTATGCGCCCCGTTTGCCCTGCGGCAGTGAACGTGGCAAAAGCAGTGCTGAGATAGAGTTAGAGTTTGTCAGTTTTCTCCACGACTCTACCCATGATCTGGTGAGCACGTTTAGTAAGGCCATAGGCCAATACTGGAATGAGTCACGAGGATTTTTCCCCAGCTTAAAGGTATGTGTGCATGACACTTTGAGTGAGCGTCTATATAGCAGTCTTATGCAGGCGCAGCATGATGGAACACTCTCTGCCCTGGACGTAAAACAGTTGCAAGAACGTATGCAAGGCGTTGATGTGTCACACGTAGAGCTTGCGTTGATACACCTTAAGCAAGCAGCGGATGCCCCCGTTGAGTTGGTAGCTTGGTACGGTCTTTTTATTGGCGGTGTCGATGGTCGATTCGTTGTGATGGGGGACCGGGGGCTGGAAGTATTTAACAATTGGTCGCATTTTCAGCGTGTCACATCCCCTCGCTTCAACGTGTTGCTCCCCAAGGAAGCCGAGAGCGGCCCGCCGTTGCCTGATGATTATCTGAGTCGGTATGTAGCGCGAGCGGACAGTGTTCGGTGGAGCGCTTCAAACCCTATCAGCATGGGGTATACCGTGTTGCATGACGATTTGTACGCAGCACTGGAATCTCAGATTTATAAAAAAGTGCTATCCGATATGGAGTACTTAATTGAGTGGTTAGAAGTTAAGCGTATTTATGTAGACTCTTTAACATCTGCGGATTATGCAAGTACCGCATTGGCCGTGCTGGACGATGCGCTCAATATAAAGACATTGCTGAATCCTGATCAATCCATCCCCTTTGACAGTTATCGTTGGAGTTCCCGATTTTCACTGGGTGAAACCATGGCTGAAACAACCGGTGAATTGCTTGATCAGCTTAACGTTCCGATTGATCTCATTCGGCTGCGTATTGAGACGTTGGAGCAGGCGGTAACAACAAAGCTATCAATGTTTCCCACCGTGAGCGACTTCTGCAAAAAAAAGTTGGCTGAGCTTTGGCAGCTTAGTGGGCGAGACTTACTTGACCCTGGCAATGTTTCGGTAAGCATTATGGGTCCAGAATCTAACGCATCCTCAGCAGACGTGCCTGCCATGCCGTTGGTTGATGCATTTTTAGAGCATGTGACGGGAAAACAACCTTTACCTGCCGAACCCGCGCGAGTCCGGTTTGAGCGGGCAGCAGGGGCGGCAGGGCAGGTCGCGTATTTTGCTGCGGATGAAAATCTTGTTCTTCATGGTGTCTTGCTTAAGTTGGCCGGTGATTTTGCCAGCCAATTTGAACTGTACCTTGAGCGGTCCGTCTTTAAAGATCAGTTACCAGCGGGTAATACGTTGCTGGATGATCTGGTGCAACTGAAGTCTCAGCTGTTATGGGCGGGTGGATACTACTTTTTTGGTCATGACAAACGGCTTGGTCAGCAGGACGTTGGTTGTTTGACAGCGCTGCAGACGTATAGAGTCCGATCGAACCGACCGTCCTATTATTATTTTGTGCCTGATGTCTACCGGATATCGGTGAATGTTAAGAGCACCAATTTTACGGCGTTTCTAGAAAACTGTTTTTTGATTACCGAGAGGGGCGGGCTCCAGCCAGCCTGCGCGGGACATGCTATTTTTTGGTCCCCTGCACGACAGTATGAAGCATTTAATTCAGTTGATGAATGTCGCGCTGTATTACGACAACGTATTCTGGATCCTGTTGATTATGTAGAGTTGACAGGCACTATTAATAGTCTTCAGCGCGCCGCTATTCTTGAAAGCAAAGCGTTGTTGAGTACGACCGATGATTTGTTTTATTTTTCTGTTGTTGAGGGGGACTACTTGCTTGAACTGGAGAGTAGCCGTCTGCAACACCATCTTGATGACGCGCGACGTGCTTATCATCAGGGCGTTGTTGCGAAGGTTTCAAGTCAAGAACTTCAAGACCGTGTCGACAACTATATTGTCGCCGTTGAGGCCGGTTTTAACGTGGCATCGTTACTGCTGCAAGCCGATACTGTGCTGTTTGAATCCGCCCTGCCTGAGGTGCTGGCCCACGCCACAATGAAAGAAAAATATGACTATTCGCGTATTTTGCAACGTTATCGTAATGCGGTGGTTGATGATCGCGATTATTTGCATGGCATTGTGGGCATTGACGAGTACACGTTCAAAGCGCTTAAAAAGCAACTGGCTCTGGACTTTCCAATGCAGTCGTTGGACCCGGAGGCCGTTAATGTCATTATCACTCAAACGAGTTCGCCTGGCTGGTCAGGAGAAATTGCATCGCTGGGTAGTGCAGTGTCCAGTACAAGTCAAACATTAAGCGCGTATGCCTTGCGCGGGTTCGGGCAATTGACAGGCCATCTGACTTTTTCGGTGTCGGGGAACGTTTCACTGCCAAATGGCTTTAATGAACACTATGTAAAATCGTTAGTCCGAAAATTAAACGTAGGTGAAGAATATCGCACCTTGCTTGAGAATAAGTTAATAGTGGATGCGGAGGAGTCTAGCGGTCGCTTTAAGTTATTTTGTGCTCAGTTACCGCCACAGATGCTGGAAATAGCATTTCGGGATAAGTTAAAAGGGGTGCTCAGTGAAAAGGCTTACTGCTACCTGGAGCATGTTCTCAATATGCCTGATGCAATGGCGCGGGAATTGTTTGAAGGTCATCGTATCGTTATGCGCCCACTTGCTATCCGGTCCAGTCCCGATGCAGTGCCTGATGAGGTCAGTGGGGTATACCTGGTCGGGCCTGATGCCAAGGCGGTTGGCCCACTGATTGTGGTCGTCATGTACAGTCGTGAATATTCAATTAAAGAGTACCCTGATGAGGCGAGCTTTATAGCGGATATCATCAATCGGGAAGTTCTGCAAACTCAACTATTAGGTCGCCTGAAACCGTGGCAACGCAAAATATACGCGAATGGCGGTTTTAAAGAGCCGCATATTAATTATATTAGCCAAGATTTTTTCAGTGTTGATCTGTTCGTGACGCCGGCACCCGTGACGATTTCGCAGGCTGACTACACGGGGAATTTACTCTCAAAAATGTATAAGGATAATTGCCAGCAGTTACTGGGCATGGCGAAATCTCAATCGGTCACCACAGCTGAGAAAGATTGGGCTTCTTTCAAGGAGCTGCTGTCATTGGTTATGGCAACTGCGATCCAGTTTATGCCCGCGCGGTTGGCTATCCCTTTGACAATATGGCAAACCCGAGACACCTTGAAAGCGGCAGCCAGTGCTGCGTCCCAGGCCCACTGGGGGGAGGCCGTGACCGAATTTGTGACCAGCCTGTCGATGCTTTTGACGTCAAGACAGCCCAGAGCATCAGAGCGCAATGCGGGCACTACTGAAGTCAAGTCCTTAGACTCAGTTTATGGAGCACCTGCCGTATCCGAGGGGGCGGGTGGGCAATCACGGTGGACGGCACAGTATGAATCAGCACTTGAGCCCTACATAGAGCATGCCGTTTCATTATCAGAGTTAAAGCATGACCCGCTAACCGATATCTATCAGAGTGTATTGACTGAAAAATATTACGCGGTCGTTCTCGGCAGAGTATTTCAAACACAGCTTTTGGAAAGGCGCTGGCGGATTTACATCGGTGCTGATCAGGACGGACCTGCCTTGCGTCGCGACAGCGCATCTGGCCGTTGGGATGTCGACGTCAGGGAGCCGCTGGCTGGCGGCGGTCCGATACTCAGCAGGCATGCACCACCGCGTGGTGGGTATGGCTTCATTAAAGATGCTGTTGGCATGGCCCAGATTAGAGCGCTTTATCCAGGCAAGGCAACGGCCCTCCAGGAGGCCCATCAACGGGCGATTGCTTATCTGAATGAGGGGCGCGATGTGCTCAGGCATATTTTTGAGAATGACGTGACTTCGCTGGCGCATGCTGCGTGGTTGAGAGATTTTCTCGGCGTTTCTCGCTTGAGCTTGGTCCAAACCCGAAAAATAGATTCAGTAATCGGTCTTATTTTTAACCGCTTGATCAAACCCTCCATGAGCCCGATAAGTTCAAAACGGTACGTAGTAGGGCGTGGCCATATTTATGGCGCTGAGCGCATTGCTTTTGTGAATATGCTGGATAAACGTAAATATATTTATTTATCAGACGCTTTTTTTAATACCCCATTGGATACCCGTCTGGCCGGGACGATGGACGAGCTTAAAACGACTGTGCCGCCCTTTGATTTCAATGGTCACTTCAGAGCGGTTACGATGATTCACGAATTAAGCCATCAAGTCGCGGGTTCAGAAGATATTGCTTACATGAACTCGGCTCTTCCGTTTGTTGAACTGTTGAAGGATGTTGTGCCAGTAACGTTCAGTTCGGCAAGCAGAAACAGGATCATGCAGGCCCGGGCCTTGTCTGCACTGACTCCCCGTCATGAGTTGTTCAAGATGCAAGATTCACAACTTATGCCCAGGCAGGATGTCGGCTTGCGAGTGTCTGAACATATTATGAAATTGACGGGCGCACTGACGCTGGATAATGCGCGGGACATATTCATCAATGATGAGTTAATGCGCGCAGAAGTCATTCTTTCGAATGCCGACTCGTTGGCGCTGATCATCAGTCGATTGGGCGGGGGGCGGGAAAACTATAGCGTGATCGGGCTTGTGCCTTAGTATCTCTCGCTGAACAAAAAGCCGCGGCGGGCTGCACTGTATTCAATGTGCGCCCTGCCGCATATCGCTGGGGGATAATATGTTCTTTAACCGTTGGAGCAACCGTTACCCATGACACGGTATTCGAGAGTGTGCTTGATGCCTTGCGAGTCTTCGTAAACCATGCGGGCCGGTACTACTTCGCAAACATTAGGGATTTCGCTCATGGAAATCACTTTGGCAATATCAAGTTCGGAAGAGTAGGAATAGTGTTCTACAACCGGTTGCTGGTGCGAGACCTGAGTACTTGCTTCATCAGCAAACGCGCTAACACACACACTGCTGAGGGCCAGAACTAACAACGCTTTCATTTCGTATTTACCTGTCTAGGGTCGAATGGGGTCACGCGGCCTTTGTGAGGCTGCGTGTGAAACTTGGTTTAAGTAAGAGCGATTAAACATGCCTTCGTGGGGGCTGTAACTTGCGTTAATCGCGGTGCCTTGGTTGGCGAGGTGAATTTTAGGCCGCTGCCGGGCGGGCATATAGAGGGGCTTTTGATAAAGACTGTTGACAGATTCTGCAACAATCGTCGAAAACAGACGGTGTTTACAGGTATTTCAAATCCGTCGGCGCGGGGTAAAGCGCTGTAAGCATCGGTCTTGAGCCTTGCACGGAAAAACCATGGTTTTTCTGGGGGGTTCTTACTACCAACGTCGAATGGATCTCACGCCAAGGCCCGGCTAAAACAGGGTCATAAAACAACAACTACAAATATAGAGGTATGAAACATGAGTGCCGCTTCCCTGTATCCCGTACGCCCTGAAGTTGCAGCCAATACGCTGACTGACGAGGCGACCTACAAGGCGATGTACCAGCAATCGGTCATCAACCCGGATGGCTTCTGGCGTGATCAGGCCAAGCGTCTGGACTGGATCAAGCCGTTCACCACCGTGAAGCAAACCTCTTTTGACGACCACCATGTCGATATCAAATGGTTTGCCGACGGCACTCTCAACGTTTCCTACAACTGTCTGGACCGCCACCTTGCCGAGCGCGGTGATCAGGTCGCGATTATCTGGGAAGGCGACGATCCTTCCGAACAGCGCAACATTACCTACCGTGAACTGCACGAAGAAGTGTGCAAGCTGGCCAACGCCTTGCGCGGCCAGGACGTTCACCGTGGCGACGTTGTGACTATCTATATGCCGATGGTGCCAGAGGCGGTTGTCGCCATGCTGGCCTGTACTCGCATTGGCGCGATCCACTCGGTGGTGTTCGGCGGCTTCTCGCCCGAAGCGCTGGCCGGGCGGATTATCGACTGCAAATCGAAAGTGGTGATCACCGCTGACGAAGGTGTGCGTGGCGGCAAACGCACGGCATTGAAAGCCAATGTCGACGTGGCGCTGACCAACCCTGACACCTCCAGCGTGCAGAAAATTATCGTGTTCAAGCGTACCGGCGGCGACATCGCCTGGTATAAGCACCGCGATATCTGGTACCACGATTTGATGGCCGTGGCTTCGACCCACTGCGCACCCAAAGAAATGGGCGCCGAAGAAGCCCTGTTCATCCTTTATACCTCGGGCTCCACGGGCAAGCCAAAGGGTGTGCAGCACACCACCGGTGGCTACCTGCTGTATGCCGCGCTGACCCACGAGCGCGTGTTCGATTACCGTCCGGGCGAAGTCTACTGGTGCACGGCAGACGTGGGCTGGGTCACCGGCCACACCTACATCGTCTACGGCCCGCTGGCCAACGGCGCGACCACCGTGTTGTTTGAAGGGGTGCCGAACTACCCGGACATTACCCGCGTGTCGAAAATCGTCGACAAGCACAAGGTCAATATCCTCTACACCGCGCCCACCGCCATTCGCGCCATGATGGCCGAAGGGCAGGCGGCGGTTAAAGATGCAGACGGCTCAAGCTTGCGCTTGCTGGGTTCGGTGGGTGAGCCGATCAACCCTGAGGCCTGGAACTGGTACTACACCACGGTCGGCAAAGAGCGCTGCCCGATTGTGGATACCTGGTGGCAAACCGAAACCGGCGCGTGCATGATGAGCCCGCTGCCGGGCGCCCATGCGCTCAAGCCGGGGTCTGCTGCGCGTCCGTTCTTTGGTGTGGTGCCGGGGCTGGTGGACAACCTGGGCAACCTGATCGAAGGTGCGGCCGAAGGCAATCTGGTAATTCTGGATTCGTGGCCGGGCCAGGCACGTACCCTGTACGGCGATCACGACCGTTTCGTCGACACCTACTTCAAGACCTTCCGCGGCATGTACTTCACTGGCGACGGTGCGCGCCGCGATGAAGACGGCTACTACTGGATCACCGGTCGTGTGGACGACGTGCTCAATGTGTCTGGCCACCGTATGGGCACGGCAGAAATCGAGAGCGCGATGGTTGCCCACTCCAAAGTGGCTGAGGCGGCTGTTGTCGGCGTGCCCCATGACATTAAAGGGCAGGGCATCTATGTCTACGTCACCCTTAATGGCGGCGAAGAGCCGACCGAGGCGCTGCGTCAGGAGCTGAAAAACTGGGTGCGCAAGGAGATCGGCCCGATTGCCTCGCCCGATGTCATCCAGTGGGCGCCGGGCTTGCCGAAAACCCGCTCGGGCAAAATCATGCGCCGTATCCTGCGCAAAATTGCCACGGGTGAATATGACGGCCTGGGCGATATCTCGACCCTGGCGGATCCGGGCGTGGTGCAACACCTGATCGACACCCACAAGAGCATGAAGGTCGCCTGACGCCTCCTTCGTTGTAACAAAGCCCCGCCTGACGCTGTCAGGCGGGGCTTTTTATTTGGCCGATCAAATCCCCGCCCAACCATCGGCGGCTCCTATCAAACACAAATAAGTGATTGATTCCTAAGGCCCTGTAGGAGCGAGCTTGCCTCGCGATCTGTTGATCTTGATCTAAGAGCCCCCTCACCACGCCTCTCCCGTAGGAGAGGGAGCTGATTGGGGGATGCTGACGATTATCGGCGGCCTGTTTGCTGCGCGACAGCGCGGCGTCGAAGACGGGGCCACTCCTGCGGGGTACGGGGTTTGTTCAAGTGTTACCCCGTGTGTAACCGTGCGCCCAAAAACGGGGCTATGTGACACCAAAGGCACCGTTTTAGAGCGCTCGGGCGGCCCTTAAAAAATTAGATTAAAGGCTACACTTGCCGGAATAGAAGGGTTTGCGAATAATAGGCCCGCTATTTGCAACTCATATAGGTTCTATATCTTTTGCTCTTTCACGAATTCGAAGAGCTGTCAATGCTTGTAGCCGCCTTTCTCGGTGCATTTGTAATATGTTGTCGCATTGAAGAAATAACGGCTTGAAGCCTGTCGTTAGAATGCCGATCACTCGCTCGTTGTCGTAGTGCTGAACTCGTTTCAACACCAACAGGACGTGGCGCCGCATTCCCGGTTTAACCTCCGCATATTGGGCTCAGGCTCACTCTGCATTTATTGCCCTTTACCGATGGAGTCCTAAGATGAAGAAACTCGTGCTTCTTGGCGCCCTGGCACTGTCCGTGCTGTCCTTGCAGGCGTTTGCTGATGCAAAGCCGCTCAAAATTGGCATTGAAGCCGCTTACCCTCCGTTTGCCTCCAAGGCACCGGACGGCAGCATTGTGGGCTTTGACTATGACATCGGTAACGCTCTGTGTGAGCAGATGCAGGTCAAGTGTGTGTGGGTCGAGCAAGAGTTCGACGGTCTGATCCCGGCACTTAAAGTGCGCAAGATCGACGCCATCCTGTCCTCAATGTCGATCACCGACGACCGCAAGAAGTCGGTGGACTTCACCAACCGTTACTACCTGACCCCGGCTCGCCTGGTGCTGAAGGACGGCACAACCGTTTCTGATTCGCTGGAAGAGCTCAAAGGCAAGAAGATCGGCGTGCAGCGCGGTTCGATTCACGACCGTTTCGCCAAAGAAGTCTTTGCTCCTAAAGGCGCCACTGTTGTGCCTTACAGCTCGCAGAACGAAATCTACCTGGACATCGAAGCCGGTCGTCTGGACGGCACCGTGGCTGACGCCACCCTGTTGCAGGAAGGCTTCCTCGATACCCCGGCTGGCAAAGGCTACGCGTTTGTAGGTCCTTCGTTCACTGACGCCAAGTACTTCGGTGACGGCATCGGTATCGCCGTGCGTAAAGGCGACAAAGAGCTGAAAGACAAAATCGACCGTGCAATCACCGATATCCGTGCAAACGGCAAGTACGACGAAATCCAGAAAAAATACTTCAACTTCGATATTTACGGCCCAGAAGCCAAGTAAATCATCGCGGCTGTAAGTCTGAAATGGCGCAAGCGACAGAGTCCCTGAAGTTTGCGCCATTTTTTCATCCTAATTTTCACGCTTTTTTTCGAGGGCCTGAATCATGTTGAAAGGCTACGGGGCTGTCATCCTCGATGGCGCTTGGCTGACGCTACAGCTCGCCTTGTCGTCCATGGCCCTGGCCATTGTTCTAGGTCTGATTGGTGTTTCAATGCGCCTGTCGCCAGTGCGCTGGCTGGCTTGGCTGGGCGATCTGTACTCTACGGTCATTCGTGGGATTCCCGATCTGGTGCTGATCTTGCTGATTTTCTACGGCGGTCAGAACCTGCTCAACAACGTCGCCCCGCTGGTGGGCTACGACGACTACATCGACCTTAACCCCTTCTCGGCTGGCGTGTTCACCTTGGGCTTTATCTTTGGTGCGTACCTGTCCGAAACCTTTCGCGGTGCCTTTATGGCGATCCCCAAAGGTCAGGCGGAAGCGGGTGTGGCCTACGGCATGAGCCGTTTCCAGGTGTTTTTCCGGGTGTTGGTGCCGCAGATGATCCGTCTGGCGATTCCGGGCTTTACCAACAACTGGCTGGTGTTGACCAAAGCCACGGCCCTGATTTCGGTGGTCGGCTTGCAAGACATGATGTTCAAGGCCAAGCAGGCGGCAGATGCCACCCGCGAGCCTTTTACGTTCTTCCTCGCGGTGGCCGCGCTGTACCTGGTAATGACCAGTGTGTCGCTGCTGGCGTTGCGACAACTTGAAAAGCGCTACTCGGTCGGCGTAAAGGTGGCTGAGCTATGATCTTCGACTACAACGTCATTTGGGACAGCATGCCGCTGTACCTCAGCGGCATGGTTGAAACCCTCAAGCTGCTGGGCATTTCACTGTTCTTTGGTTTGCTGGTGGCGCTGCCGCTGGGCCTGATGCGGGTGTCCAAGCGCCCGTGGGTCAATTTCCCGGCGTGGCTCTACACCTACGTGATTCGCGGCACGCCGATGCTGGTGCAGCTGTTTTTGATCTACTACGGCCTGGCCCAGTTTGAAGTCGTGCGCGAAAGCTTTATGTGGCCTTTGCTGTCCAGTGCAACCTTTTGTGCGTGCCTGGCGTTTGCGATCAACACCAGCGCCTATACCGCCGAAATCATTGCGGGCAGCCTCAAGGCCACGCCCCATGGCGAGATCGAAGCCGCCAAGGCGATGGGCATGTCCCCGAGCAAAATGTATCGCCGTATTTTGCTGCCGTCGGCCATGCGCCGGGCGCTGCCGCAATACAGCAACGAAGTGATCATGATGCTGCAGACCACCAGTCTGGCGTCCATCGTGACCCTGATCGACATCACCGGCGCTGCGCGTACCGTTAACGCGCAGTATTACTTGCCGTTTGAAGCCTACATCACCGCAGGTGCGTTCTACCTGTGCCTGACCTTCATTCTGGTACGCCTGTTCAAATTGGCAGAACGCCGCTGGCTGGGCTACATGGCCCCGCGCAAGGCCTGAGTGTTGAGCCGCGCTCAACGTCTGACCCACTGTTTTTGTGAGAACCGACAGCATGTACAAACTTGAAGTCCAAGACCTGCATAAGCGCTACGGCAGTCACGAGGTGCTGAAAGGCGTATCTCTGGCTGCAAAGGCAGGTGATGTAATCAGCATCATCGGTTCCAGCGGTTCAGGCAAAAGTACCTTTTTGCGTTGCATCAACCTGCTTGAGCAGCCGCATGCCGGCAAGATTTTGCTCAACAACGAAGAGCTCAAACTGGTTGCCAAAAAAGACGGCGCCCTGGTAGCGGCAGACCCTAAACAGTTGCAGCGCATGCGTTCGCGCCTGTCGATGGTGTTCCAGCATTTCAACCTGTGGTCGCACATGACCGCGCTGGAAAACATCATGGAAGCGCCCGTGCACGTACTGGGCATGTCCAAGGTCGAAGCGCGGGAAAAAGCCGAGCACTACCTCAACCAGGTCGGTGTGTCCCATCGTAAAGACGCCTACCCTGGGCATATGTCCGGGGGTGAGCAGCAGCGTGTGGCGATTGCCCGTGCGTTGGCGGTGGAGCCAGAGGTCATGCTGTTTGACGAGCCGACCTCGGCGCTGGACCCGGAGCTGGTCGGTGACGTATTGAAGGTCATGCAAGACCTCGCCCTGGAAGGCCGGACCATGGTGGTGGTGACTCACGAAATGGGCTTTGCCCGCGAAGTGTCCAACCAGTTGGTGTTCCTGCACAAAGGCGTGGTTGAAGAAAGCGGTAACCCGCGTGAAGTGCTGGTGAACCCGCAGTGCGAACGCTTGCAGCAGTTCTTGTCGGGCAGCCTCAAGTAATTTAATGGATTGTGAGACTGCTTTTTGCACCAATTTAGTGCATGCTTCCCGGAAAAAGCGGTGGCGGATCTAGCTTGGTTGTTGCCACCTTCGGCATTAACACTGTTTACGTTTCGGACTGCATGCCATGACTGCCCATCGAATAGGTTTCCTGATTTGGCCCAGCACCAAAGCATTGACGCTGGCGCTGGCCGAGGAGGCCTTGCGGGTCGCCCAACGGGTGCACCCCGAAGTGGCTTACGAACTGGTGTTTCTGCAGGCAGAAGCACCGACCGACGTCGTGGCAGGGGGTTGGCAATTACCCGGTGAGCCGTGGGTCGGGAAGCTTGAGGGGTGTCAGAAGTTGTTTTTGGTGGCCGATGAGCCGCCCGCCGCCATTGCTCCGGCACTCAGCAGTGCACTCAAGCAATTGGTACGTGCCGGGTGCGTGATCGGCGGGTTGTCGGCCGGGGTGTACCCGCTGGCACAACTGGGCTTGCTCGATGGCTACCGCGCAGCCGTGCACTGGCGCTGGCAGGATGACTTCGCTGAGCGCTTCCCCAAGGTGATTGCCACCAGCCACTTGTTTGACTGGGACCGTGATCGCTTGAGCGCCTGTGGTGGCATGTCGGTACTGGACCTGTTGCTCGCCTTGCTGGCCCGCGACCACGGTGCCGAGCTGGCGGGCGCGGTGTCTGAAGAGCTGGTGGTTGAGCGAATCCGAGAAGGCGGTGAGCGCCAGCGCATTCCCTTGCAAAACCGTTTGGGTTCCAGCCACCCGAAACTGACCCAAGCCGTTTTGCTGATGGAAGCCAACATTGAAGAGCCGCTGACCACGGATGAAATCGCCCAGCATGTGTGCGTCTCCCGTCGGCAGCTGGAGCGCATCTTCAAGCAGTACCTCAATCGCGTCCCTAGCCAGTACTACCTGGAGCTGCGCTTGAACAAGGCGCGTCAGATGTTGATGCAAACCAGCAAATCGATCATCCAGATCGGCTTGTCGTGCGGGTTCTCCTCGGGGCCGCATTTCTCCAGCGCCTACCGCAACTTCTTCGGTGCCACGCCCCGCGAAGACCGCAACCAGCGCCGCAGCAGCAGCCCGTTCGAATTGTCCTCGGTGCCTGCTGAGCGAGGCTGAAGCTACTGTTCAGGTTCGACGACATCGACAGCGATGGGCTCCAGATCGTCGAATGTAAGATTCATATCAATACCGGTCTGACTGAAATATAGGTGCGCCTGGTTCAGGCTCGCTTCGGACAAGGGGTTTCCTGCCAAGTCGAGCGCTTCGGTGATAAATGCCGGGGCCTCGTAAAGTTCTGACGGTAAATCAATGATGAGATTGTCACTCAGATCTATCGTTTCAATTTCGGGCAACCCCAAAAGGGATGTGGGGAACTCGCTGAGTTCAGTGTTGCTCAGGAACACTGAATTCAAGTGTTGCATATTGCTGAAGTCAGGCGTGAGGTTAAGCGGGTTGCCATCAAGATCGATGTGTTCCAGGTTTTCCAGTCCGGATAAGGCCTGGGCTGCTGTGGGGGTGAGCGTGATGTTGCTGTCTTCGAGATACAACTCAGTTAAGTTCTGCATTGAGGGCAGCGACTCTGGCACTGCATCAAGAGCAAAGCCTTGAAGTTTCAATACGCGTAATCTTGGGAAGTTTTGCAAGAACTCGTTAACGCCAGTAACGGGGCCGGATCCTCTCAAGGACAGGTAAGTTACGTGGCTGAAGTCGGCATCAATACTCGGCATGTTATCTAATATTGTTCGTGTAAACGTCAGCTCAAAACCATCTCGGGTAGGGTCTGCGTAGTGATTGTCGAACGCTGTTTGTCTGCGCCAGCATCTTTCGAGTTCTCTGCTGAATGCACGTCGGTCTTGAACAATCGCCATTCTTGCAACTGGCGGTATTAACTCGCCGGTTCGCTGGTTAGTTGCGGGTGCGTCGACAGTCCACACTTCCAAATCATCACGCAGCCTTTCCAGTGATTGTCCCAGATCGGTCAAGGTTTGATCTGCCGCGGCCGGGTTAGCGGGCAGGTGACGAATGACTCTTAGCCGCTCTTGCCGATTCAGGCTGGGGTAAAGCTCGTTCACGCGGCGCTCGAGTGCGCTGGGTGGCTGGCCTGGGGCGTCGGCACCTAATAAAGGGTAAGCGGTGGCTTTGAGTCGTGGGCGGGCCTCTGGGTTTATATCTAGCGCAGTGCGCGAGGGTTCTACGCGTGCTCTGACGAGTTGACGTTGCAGCAGAGGATGCTCGCGTACAGCGGCTTTCAGGGCTTTACCCTGGTAAGTATGGGGAAATCCCAATTGAGCACGCTCTGCATCCGGCAGTGCGTGCAATAAAGCCGCATACAGATCATCTGGCCCATGCAGCTCCAGGCCCTGCGCATCCCGTGCGCTATAGAGGTTTTGTGACTTGATCAACACTTTGCGTATCGGGGCTTGCTCGTCTCCAAGGCTGTTGAGCAGTGGGCCGTCAAAGCTGGCGTCGCGAATTTCAAGGCGCAGGTTGTCTGACCAGCCAGGTAGCGATTCAATCGTTTTCAGCGTGAGCCACTCGCTGTCTGCGCTATGCGTAGAGTCGAGAAAAAGGCCTTCGAAGGCGCGGTTGACCCTTGATTCGTAGACCTGTTCGAGTGCGAGCTCTTGCAGGCGTTCGGGGATGATTCGCTCATTAAGCAGTTGCAGGATTTCATCGCCCTGGGCATTCCAGATCAGTTCTTGCGCTGCCGGTGTCGGCAGTTGCGCAAAGCTCGTCTGCAGCAATTTGACCTCTGCATTAGCGCTGTTTTGCAACGAGGCATAACGTGATGCGAACAAGTCGTTGCGCTTACTGTGTGCCAGGCGTGCCAGTCGGTTGCAGAGCCGGGTCATTTGTTCGGTGGGATTAGGTAGCGGGTCGGCCATCGCAGGACTAACACCGAGCAGGTGCTTTATGTCTTTTTCATCCAGTGCCTGGAGGACGGTTTTCAGTAATTGGCCCCCTCGTACCTGCTCATCTGTGATTTCAATGTGCTCGGCTGTAGAGAACTCGGAAGGATAGTGCACCACGGTTTCACCGTGTTCATTGACGACCCGTAAGTTTTTGGACGCGCTCCACATCTCATCACTGATTAACAGTTGCAACTGGGTTTGAGGGTCTGCCAGTTGCTGAACCAAAGGGTCACGGCTTTGCATGTGCTCGATGAAATACTGCAGGTCCTGGTCAATTTTGAAGCGTTGGATGCTGTCGGCAAGCAAGCCGGGTGTGGGTAGCCCATCGACATGCAGGCTGCGCAGCGCAGCCGTATCGGTCTGAGTGATGGCCAAAAGGCGTGAGGCGGTGATGTCAGAGAAAGAGGCTGCGGTTCGGTTCAAGCGTTTGAACAGTCTCAAATCGTCCCAATTGAGCGGTTGCTCTGTTTCGACTGTCCAGGCACCTGACCCGTTATGCCGCAATCGTGGCGAGTAGGCCTGTGTTCGAGAAGGATGCTTGATGCGGTATCGCAGTGTTTGGGGTTCTTGTTCAACGCGGTAAGTGCGGTCTTCGAGAGATAGAAACTGTGCGTCTTCATGCAGCATTAACCCGAGGTCGTTGGCGGGCGTGCTGGAGGGCAGTTCTGTCGGATGTTGGTAAGGCGTCAGGTCCGGATCCCACAGGCGCTTTTCACCCGTATGGCGTGTGACGGGTTTTAAACCCTTGACGAAAGAGGGCGTGGGTTTGAGGGCGTCAGCGATTATTTTGCTACCAATGCTCAGGGTTGCAATTTGGACGGTGCTGGACAGAACGTTGAATAAATGGTCCCAGGCCTCAATGGTTTTGCCCTGTGTCCAGTCCCTGATGCCCTCGTAGGTGTCATCAAGGATCTGATACGCCATTTGCAGCATCATCAACTCACCCAGAGCCGGGATGAAAAAAGAGCCCACAATCTCAATGACGTTGACGGCCCACTCACCGATTTTTTTCAGGCGTTGCTGGCGATCATGGCGTGTTTTCTGATCTTCCGTATCGGTACTGACAGCCAGCAAGGGGGCATCTTCAAGCAACTTTCGTCGCTTTTGAATGAACAGGTATTCGCTATAGTCCTGATAGATGTTGAGCAGCGTGAAATTGAGAACAGGATGCTCAATAAGGCTTGATCGAATAACAAGAGGGAAGTCTTCAGGCCGTCCTTCTCCTTTAGGCACTTGTGCCGGGTCGATCTGGGTAATGAAAAGTTTGCTCCTGAGGGTCGTTAAAAACGGCTCTAGTTCCTTGTGGTCAATAAAACGACTGAAGTATTGCTGGTAGCTGTCATCGCGTAATTTTATTGCCAGGTCACTGGCGAAAGCGGTCATTGAAGCGTGACGCTTTACAGGCTGCTGCGGGTCGTCAGGGAGGTAGGCGATGACCTCTCCTTGCAGTGACGCAGGGGCCGTTTGGGTAGAAAAAACCAACACCCCGGTCAGCGCGCTGCCCAGTAGCGTCATGCTGTGAGGATAAAGTGTCGGTGGGTTCTGGTTCGTCCAGCCCGGCGCCTGGGCAGGATTGCAAAGCGCATCATGGATGTTTTGTGTGATCTGTTTGTGTGCGAGCGCTTGATGCGATGCCGCGACAAGCGCCGTTCTCAAGTGCTGGCGAACAGCTGTTTTGATACGCAGTGCTTTGTCAGGCTCACAAAGGATCAGCTCATTGTCCAGATGAGCCTTGTACAGTTTGCCGATATCCAGCTGGCGGCACAGCGTGATGAAAGCCGGGATCGGCACTTGTCGGGTCAGCGTATCCATGATCTGGTATTGCCCGCCTGCGCTTGGGCGAGTAATAAATCCGGAATCAGGTGAGTGAGCGTCTGGCTGTGCTTCAAAAGCCTCAAAGTTATGCAGGGCGGCATCCAGCATGGATACGCGCCAGTTTTTAGATGCCCCGGTTTTAAGGCCCAACAACGGTATTGTCAGGGGGAGGTAGAGGTTGATGAAGGTGTTTTTCAGATTGAGCGCTGGGTCCACCTGAAAGCGCTCGACCAGCGCTTGTAAGAGCAACGGTTCGGCGAAGGCGTAAACATCTTTGAGGTTTTCAAGTTCCTGCTCAGCATCCTGGTGGGTTTTCCAGCTATTAATGTGCGCGTGATCAAGGGCGTTTTGCTGTGAGATCGAAAGCCCTTTCGGCCAGTGCGTCGGTTTAGGCCTGAGAGCCTTGAGTGCTTGCTGTTTGTGAGAGGGCGCCCGTGTTAACCACTGAGGTAGCGTGTGGGTGATCTGGGCATGATGGGACAGAAAGTGCGCCTCTCTAGGGGGTGTGTTTTGCGTGAGCGGTGGCTGTGCGGGCAGATGTTCTAGATCGCTGTTGGGCATGAAAGCACCTGATTAATCAATGAATTAGAGCGATTAAGATCAGCCGCCGCAGCGTTTTTAAAAAGCGCAAATACCTGCTGGAAGAGGGGGCAGAGGTATCGTAAATATGCCCCGTTGCAATAAATAAATAGCCCCCGCTCAAGCGTTTGGCCGCAGGTGCTGGATCGCCCTGCCAGGCACGGCATAAATCAACCTGATGTCGTGCTGCCGTTTGGCGCGCTCAGCGTTTAAACTGCGTCTTTGCGACGCAATATGTCGCATTGCTATAAACCCGGTTAAGCCGGGGTTTGGCGCTATAAGAAGTTGTCGCTTGGCGGCAAGGCCGCATCACCATCTGTCCTTACAATCCCCCCATCGCTCGCCATTTTAGGCAGGCGTTTCTCATCAGGAGACTCCGATGTCCGTTGAGCAAGCCCCGGTGCAACGCGCCGATTTCGATCAGGTCATGGTTCCGAACTACGCACCTGCTGCTTTCATTCCTGTGCGTGGCGCCGGTTCCCGAGTCTGGGATCAGTCGGGGCGCGAACTCATCGACTTCGCAGGCGGCATCGCGGTTAACGTGTTGGGCCACGCCCACCCGGCGCTCGTAGGCGCACTGACCGAGCAGGCCAACAACCTGTGGCACGTGTCTAACGTGTTCACCAACGAGCCTGCCTTGCGCCTGGCTAAAAAGCTGGTAGACGCCACCTTCGCTGAGCGCGTGTTCTTCTGTAACTCCGGCGCCGAAGCCAACGAGGCTGCCTTCAAGCTGGCCCGTCGCGTGGCGTTCGACCGTTTCGGTGATGAGAAATACGAAATCATCGCGGCCCTCAACAGCTTCCACGGCCGTACGCTGTTCACCGTCAACGTGGGCGGGCAGTCGAAGTACTCGGACGGTTTCGGTCCAAAAATCACCGGCATCACGCACATCCCGTTCAACGACCTCGACGCGCTCAAAGCGGCGATCTCCGACAAAACCTGTGCCGTGGTACTGGAGCCCATCCAGGGCGAAGGCGGCGTATTGCCAGCCGAGCAGGCTTACCTGCAAGGCGCGCGCGAACTGTGCGACCAGCACAATGCCTTGCTGGTGTTTGACGAAGTGCAAACGGGCATGGGCCGTACCGGCCACCTGTTTGCCTACCAGCACTACGGCGTGACCCCGGACATCCTCACCAGCGCCAAAAGCCTGGGCGGCGGTTTCCCGATCGCGGCCATGTTGACCACCGAAGACCTGGCCAAGCACCTCGTCGTCGGCACTCACGGCACCACCTACGGCGGCAACCCGCTGGCGTGCGCGGTGGGCAATGCCGTGTTCGACGTGATCAACACCCCGGACGTATTGCAGGGCGTTGAGGCTAAGCATCAACTGTTCAAAACCCGCCTTGAACAAATCGGCCAGCAGTACGGCGTATTCACCCAAGTGCGTGGTTTGGGCCTGTTGCTGGGCTGCGTCTTGAGCGATGCCTGGAAAGGCCGCGCCAAAGACATATTCAATGCGGCTGAAAAAGAAAACCTGATGATCCTGCAAGCCGGCCCGGACGTGGTGCGTTTCGCCCCAAGCCTGGTGGTTGAAGAAGCAGACATCACCGAAGGCCTGGATCGTTTTGAGCGTGCCATCAAACACCTGACCGCCTGATCCACGCCATAACCCTGTAGGAGCGAGCTCGCCTCGCGATCTTTTAATCTTTTAAAAGACTGTGAGACAGGCTCGCCCCCACAGGGCCCCATTTTTTATTTTCTGGATTAAGGAGTGACACCATGCTGGTGATGCGCCCCGCGCAAATGGCTGACCTGAGCGAGGTACAGCGTCTGGCTGCGGACAGCCCGATTGGTGTCACTTCATTGCCGGACGACCTCGACCGTCTGCGCGACAAGATCGCCGCCTCCGAAGCCTCGTTTGCCGCTGAAGTCAGCTTCAATGGCGAAGAAAGTTACTTCTTCGTCCTTGAAGACACCACCGCAGGCAAGCTGGTGGGCTGTTCGGCCATCGTCGCGTCGGCCGGGTACTCCGAGCCTTTTTACAGTTTTCGTAACGAGACCTTCGTTCACGCCTCGCGCGAACTGAAGATCCACAACAAGATCCACGTGCTGTCGCAGTGTCACGATCTGACCGGCAACAGCCTGCTGACCAGCTTTTACGTGGTCCCGGATCTGGTGGGCACGGCCTGGTCCGAACTCAACTCCCGAGGCCGCCTGCTGTTTGTGGCCAACCACCCGGAGCGCTTCGCCGATTCGGTGGTCACCGAGATCGTCGGCTACAGCGATGAAAACGGCGACTCGCCGTTTTGGGACGCCATCGGCCGCAACTTTTTCGACTTGAACTACGCCGCCGCCGAGCGCCTGTGCGGGCTGAAAAGCCGCACCTTCCTCGCCGAGCTGATGCCGCATTACCCGATTTACGTGCCGCTGTTGCCCGACACTGCCCAGGAAGCCATGGGCCAGGTGCACCCGCGTGCGCAAATCACCTTCGACATTTTGATGCGTGAAGGTTTTGAAACCGATCATTACATCGACATTTTCGACGGCGGCCCGACCCTGCATGCGCGGGTCTCGGGCATCCGCTCGATTGCTCAAAGCCGCGTGGTGCCGGTCAAGATCGGTGAGCCGATTCGCGGGGGCGGTCGCCCGTACCTGGTGGCCAATACCCAGTTACAGGACTACCGCGCCGTCTTGCTGGAGCTCGACTGGGCGCCGGGCAAGCCGGTCACGCTGGATCTGGAAGCGGCCGAAGCGCTCGGCGTTGGCGAAGGCGTCAGCGTACGAGTGGTTGCGGTTTAACGCGTTTGAGCGAGTGTCACGGGGTTCGCCCGCGAGCCCTGTTTAAGGAGATAGCATGATCGTTCGTCCTGTACGCAGTAGTGATTTAACGGCCCTGATTGAACTGGCCCGCAGCACGGGCACCGGCCTGACCACCTTGCCGGCCAATGAGCAGCGCCTGTTGCACCGTGTCAGTTGGGCTGAAAAAACCTTTCGTGGCGAAGCTGAACGCGCCGATGCCGACTACCTGTTCGTGCTCGAAAACGACGACGGCAAAGTGGTGGGGATTTCGGCCATTGCCGGTGCCGTCGGCCTGCGTGAGCCTTGGTACAACTTCCGGGTTGGCCTGACCGTCAGCGCCTCCCAGGAACTGAACATATACCGCGAAATCCCGACCCTGTTCCTGGCCAACGACCTGACGGGCAACTCTGAGCTGTGCTCGTTGTTCCTCAGTGCCGATCACCGCAATGGCCTTAACGGCCGCATGCTGGCCAAGGCGCGGATGCTGTTTATCGCTGAGTTCCCCGATCTGTTTGGCAACAAGATCATTGCCGAAATGCGCGGCATGTCAGATGAGAACGGCCGCTCGCCTTTCTGGGAAAGCCTGGGTCGACACTTTTTCAAAATGGAATTCAGCCAGGCCGATTACCTGACCGGCGTGGGCAACAAAGCCTTTATTGCCGAGCTGATGCCCAAGTTTCCGGTGTACACCTGCTTCTTGTCCGAAAGCGCCCGCGCCGTGATCGGCAAGGTGCATACCGACACCGAACCTGCGTTGAACATGCTCAAAAGCGAAGGCTTCAGTTATCAGGGTTACGTCGATATTTTCGACGCGGGCCCGGCGGTGGAATGCGAAACCACCAAGATTCGCGCGGTGCGTGACAGTGAGGCGCTGGTGCTGGCCATCGGCACACCGGGCGATGACGCCCCGGCGTACCTGATTCATAACCGCAAACGCGAAGAGTGCCGCATTACTGCCGCCCCGGCACGTTTGGCGGCGGGCACGTTAGTGGTCGACAAACTGACCGCCAAGCGTCTGCAGCTGAGTGCAGGCGACCAGGTGCGCGCCGTCCCGTTATCTGCCCAGCCAGCCACGTCGCGGGAGTCCAAATAATGAGCACGTTGTATATCGCAGGCGCCTGGCAGAACGGTCAGGGCGAAATCATCGAGTCGCTGAATCCGGTCACCCAGCAGGTGCTGTGGACGGGCCACGCGGCCAATGCCGAGCAGGTGAGCGAAGCAGTCAAAGCTGCGCGTCAGGCGTTTCCGGCCTGGGCCAAACGGTCTTTCGAAGAGCGCCTGACGGTGCTCGAAGCCTTCGCCGCGAGCCTGAAAACCCACGCCGATGAACTGGCCCGCTGCATCGGTGAAGAAACCGGCAAGCCGCTGTGGGAGTCGGCCACCGAAGTCACCAGCATGATCAACAAGGTGGCAATCTCGGTACAAAGCTACCGTGAGCGCACCGGCGAAAAAAGCGGCCCGCTGGGCGATGCCACGGCGGTGCTGCGCCACAAGCCCCACGGCGTGGTTGCGGTGTTCGGCCCGTACAACTTTCCGGGTCACTTGCCTAACGGGCATATCGTCCCGGCGTTGCTGGCGGGTAACAGCGTGGTGTTCAAGCCGAGCGAGCTGACCCCTAAAGTCGCTGAGCTGACGGTCAAGTGCTGGATCGAAGCCGGTTTGCCGGCGGGCGTGCTGAACCTGTTGCAAGGTGCGCGCAAGACCGGTGTCGCGTTGGCCGCTCATGCAGGCATCGACGGGTTGTTCTTCACCGGCTCCAGCCGTACCGGTAACAGCTTGCATCAACAGTTCGCCGGGCGCCCGGACAAAATCCTGGCCCTGGAAATGGGCGGCAATAACGCGCTGGTGGTCGATCAGGTGGCAGACCTGGACGCCGCGGTGTACACGATTATTCAGTCGGCCTTTATTTCGGCTGGCCAACGTTGCACCTGTGCGCGGCGTTTGCTGGTGCCGCAAGGCGCGTGGGGCGACCGCCTGCTTGAGCGTCTGGTCGAGGTCAGCAAAGACATTGAAGTGGGGGCGTTTGACCAGCAACCGGCACCGTTCATGGGCTCGGTGATTTCGTTGTCAGCGGCGCGAGATCTTCTGGCCGCACAGACGCTGCTGATCGACAGCGGGGCGCAGGTCTTGCTGCGCATGACCCAGCCAAGCACCACGGCGGCGTTGCTCACGCCGGGCATTATTGATGTGACGGACGTGAGTGAGCGCTCGGACGAAGAGCTGTTCGGGCCGTTGCTGCAAGTGTTTCGTTACAGCGATTTTGACGCGGCGATTGCCGAGGCCAACAACACCGCGTTCGGTTTGGCCGCAGGTTTGCTCTCGGACTCCGAAGCGCGCTACCAGCAGTTCTGGCTTGAGAGCCGGGCCGGGATTGTGAACTGGAACAAGCAACTCACGGGCGCCGCCAGCAGCGCACCGTTTGGCGGTGTCGGCGCGTCCGGCAACCACCGTGCCAGTGCGTATTACGCCGCTGACTATTGCGCTTACCCGGTCGCGTCACTGGAAACCCCGACCCTGGCGCTGCCCGCCGCCCTGACCCCGGGCGTGCGATTGTCTTAAGGCCCCATGTCGTCACTGTGGGAGCGGGCTTGCTCGCGATGCAGGCTGCGCGGTTTTACGGTTAAGCCGCGTTGATGTCATCGCGAGCAAGCCCGCTCCCACAGGTCAAGTGCTCTACCTTGTCTATTACCACCGTTTGCCGGAGCCTCACCGATGAAATCCTTTGAAGTCAACTTTGACGGTCTAGTGGGGCCGACCCATAACTACGGCGGTTTGTCGTTTGGCAATGTCGCGTCCCAGAGCAACAGCCAGCAGGCGTCCAACCCCAAGGAAGCCGCGCTGCAAGGCCTGGAAAAAATGAAAGCGCTGATGGACATGGGCTTTGTCCAGGGCGTGCTGGCGCCGCAAGAGCGCCCGGATGTCGCCGCCTTGCGCAGCCTGGGCTTTAGCGGTACTGACGCACAAGTGATTGAGCGTGCTGCCAAAGACGCCATGCCGTTGCTGGTTGCCAGTTGCTCGGCCTCCAGCATGTGGGTGGCCAACGCCGCCACGGTCAGCCCAAGCGCAGACACCGCCGATGGCCGTGTGCATTTCACCGCTGCCAACCTCAATTGCAAGTTCCACCGCAGCATCGAGCACCCGACCACCAGCCGCGTGCTGGGCGCGATGTTTGCCGATCAGCAGCACTTCGCGCACCACGCGGCCTTGCCGGCAGTGGCGCAGTTTGGTGATGAAGGCGCCGCCAATCACACACGCTTTTGCCGTGACTACGGCGAGGCCGGGGTCGAGTTTTTTGTCTACGGGCGCAGTGCGTTCGACAGCCGTTACCCCGCGCCGCAAAAGTACCCGGCACGCCAAACCCTCGAAGCTTCACAAGCCGTGGCGCGTCTGCATGGTTTGAGCGAGGAGGGCGTGGTGTTTGCCCAGCAAAACCCGGCGGTGATCGACCAGGGCGTGTTCCATAACGACGTGATCGCGGTGGGTAATGGCGAGCTGCTGTTCCATCACCAGGATGCCTTCCTCAATACCGAAGCCATGCTCGACGAGCTGCGTCGCAAGCTGGCCGCGCGCGGAGCCACGTTTGAGTCCATCAGCGTGCCGCGCGATCAAGTGACCGTCGATGACGCAGTGCGTTCTTACCTGTTCAACAGCCAACTGCTCAGCCGTGCCGATGGTTCGATGCTGCTGATCGTGCCCGAAGAGTGCCGCGCCAATCCGCGTGTGTGGAGCTACCTGCAAGGCCTGACCAGCGCTGGCGGGCCGATCCGCGAAGTGAAGGTGTTTGATCTCAAGCAGAGCATGCAGAACGGCGGTGGCCCGGCGTGCCTGCGCTTGCGGGTGGCGCTTAACGAAACAGAGCTGGCGGCGGTCAACCCTGGGGTTATCATGTCGGCCCCGCTGTACGACACGCTGACCGGCTGGGTGAACAAGCACTACCGCGATGCCTTGCGCGAAAGCGACCTGGCAGACCCGCAATTGCTGCTTGAATGCCGGACGGCACTGGATGAACTGACGCAAATCCTTAAACTGGGCTCGGTTTATCCGTTTCAGATCAATTGACCCTGCGCGTGTTTGCCTGTTGCGCACGCGCCACCTGATTTTCCAATGAGAGCGAAATTATGAGCGATTCCCTGCAGCTGATCCTTGAAGACACCGACGGCACGCAACTGCAAACCTCCTGCACCCGCGTCGCGGTCCTGTGGCAGGGTAAAGAGCTGTGGATCCAGCAAGACGGCCGTGGCCAGTTGCTGATTGGTGTAGACGTAGAAGAGGGCGACGCTGAATACGCCAACCTGTTGTTGCGCCCATTGGCCACTAACCTTGTTAGTCTGCAACTGGAAATGGAACCGGCTGACATGAGTGACGAAGATGGCGAAGACGGTCACGTGCACGGCCCGGACTGCAATCACTGATTAAGGATGCCCTATGCTCGCTCTCGGCAAACTGCTTGAACTGACCTTGACCGGACGTGAACCGGCCCAGAAAACTCAACTGACTGTCGATGGCGTGCGTTTGCGCTGGCTGGCCGAGGGCGCGCTTGAGGTGCGCCCCCCTGAGGCGCGCGACAACGGCATGGACGTGCTGCTGTCGGCCGGTATCCACGGTAATGAAACAGCGCCGATCGAATTGCTCGATCGCCTGATCCATGCCATTGCTCGCGGTGAGATCAAGCCGCGAGCGCGCATTCTGTTTTTGTTCGGCAACCCGGGCGCCATGCGCACGGGCGCACGGTTTGTCGAAGAAGACCTCAATCGTCTGTTTAACGGCCGCCATGAAAGCAGCAGCGGGCCAGAAGCCCTGCGTGCCTGCGAGCTTGAACACCTGGCCGAGACGTTTTTCAATGCCCCCGAGCGTACCCGTTTGCATTTCGACCTGCACACGGCCATTCGCGGTTCCAAGATTGAGCAATTCGCCTTGTACCCCTACAAAGAGGGGCGCAAACATTCCCGCGATCAACTGGCGCGCCTGCGGGCCGCTGGCATGGAAGCGGTGCTGTTGCAGAACAAACCTTCCATTGTGTTCAGCGCTTACACCTACGATCAGTTGGGTGCCGAGGCGTTTACCCTGGAGCTGGGCAAGGCCAGGCCGTTTGGGCACAACGACGGGGTTAACGTCGAGCGTCTGGAATTGCGCTTGCAGCAGATTATCGAAGGCACTGAGCCGTCGCTGGAAGGCGCGTCGCTGGACGGCTTGCAGATATTCAGCGTGGCGCGAGAAGTGATCAAGCACAGCGACGCGTTCCTGCTGCACTTGCCGCCGGAAATCGAGAATTTTTCTGAGTTGCCCAAAGGTTATTTGCTGGCGCAAGACACGCCAAAAACCCGCTGGGTCATCGAGGAAGAGGGCGCGCGGATCATCTTTCCCAACCCCAAGGTCAAGAACGGCCTGCGGGCGGGGATCATCATCAAACCGGTGAAAGCAACAGCGTTTGCTTGAAGCTGTAGGAGCGAGCTTGCCTCGCGATCTTTTTGAAGATCAAAAGATCGCGAGGCAAGCTCGCTCCTACATGGGCAATTAGTTACACCGCGCGCTTTTGCTGGCTGTCCAGACGCTTGATAGCGCGGATTTTCTGCAGGGTGTCTACGCAGGTTTTCGCCGCTTCCTGACCTTTGTGCACGAAGTGGTCGAAGAAAAACTTCTGGTGCTCTTCGCCCGCGTGGAAGTGGTGCGGGGTCAGGCTGACCGAGAACACCGGCACTTCAGTTTCCAACTGCACTTGCATCAGGCCGCTGACCACGGACTGAGCCACGAAATCGTGACGATAAATGCCACCGTCGACCACCAGTGCGGCACCGACGATACCGGCGTAGCGGCCAGTCTTGGCCAGCAGTTTGGCGTGCAGCGGGATTTCGAACGCACCGCCGACTTCAAAGAAGTCGATGTCACTTTCCTGATAGCCCTGCTCGAGCATCTCGGCCAGGAAGCCTTTACGGCTCTGATCGACGATCTCTTTGTGCCAGCTGGCCTGGATGAAAGCGACGCGTTCGTTGTGGTGAATAGCGGTAGGTTGCATGTTCTGACTCCTGTTTGTGTGAAAAACAGGGCATATGAATCGAATGGGATTTAAGGGTACGTGCAGGCGGGGAGTCCCCCTCTGGTTAACGGCCCTTTGGCGCCAATCCCGTTCTCTCTTCATCCGGACTATGACCGTCGGCCCCGGGATCACACCGGGTCTGCTGACCTTGCCCCATCATCAGCCTACAAGCTGTCTGATGCGCCAAGCGCTCGCGGGCTATACGCATTGCGCGTAATTACCGCCGGTGGGGAGTTACACCCCGCCCTGAGAACGTTGCCGCCCGTGTTTCAGGGCAGCGGGCATTTTGTATCACAAATGTTTCAAAGATGCATCGCTGCTTTTTGCTAATAGCCATCGTATTTTCTGATGCCTGTATAAGGCTATTCTTGCGCCACAAGGATTTCTTTGATGAGCCGACGGCCGAGGACTTTTGCATGAGTGTTATCGATCTGCGCAGCGACACCGTAACCCAACCCAGCACTGGCATGCGTGACGCCATGGCGAGCGCGCCGCTGGGCGACGATGTATACGGTGAAGACCCGACGGTAAACAAGCTGGAGTCTGAGCTCGCCTCGCGCCTGGGGTTTGCACAAGCACTGTTTGTGCCCACCGGCACCATGAGCAACTTGCTGGCGCTGATGGCGCATTGCGGGCGTGGTGACGAATACATCGTGGGGCAGCAGGCGCACACTTATAAGTACGAAGGCGGCGGTGCGGCCGTATTGGGCTCTATTCAGCCACAACCGCTGGAGGTGCAGGCCGACGGCTCGCTGGATTTGCAACAGGTGGCGGCGGCAATCAAGCCTGACGACTTTCACTTTGCCCGCACCCGCTTGCTGGCCCTGGAAAACACCATGCAGGGCAAGGTGCTGCCGGTCGAGTATCTGGCGCAGGCCAGCCGCTTGACCCGCGAACACGGCCTGGCGCTGCACCTGGACGGCGCGCGGTTGTACAACGCGGCGGTGAAGCTGGGGGTGGATGCGAGCGAAATTGCCCGGCATTTCGATTCGGTGTCGGTGTGTTTGTCCAAGGGCTTGGGCGCGCCGGTGGGTTCTGTGCTGTGCGGCACCGTTGAATTGATTGGTAAGGCCCGGCGCCTGCGCAAAATGGTGGGTGGCGGCATGCGCCAGGCCGGGCAACTGGCCGCGGCGGGCTTATATGCGCTGGACCATCAAGTGGCGCGCCTGGCAGATGACCATGCCAATGCGCAACGGCTGGCCGATGGCCTGCGTGAGGCCGGTTATCGCGTTGAGCCGGTACAGACCAACATGGTTTACGTGCAAGTTGATGGGCAGGCGGCAGCACTTAAAGCCTTTGCGGGGGAGCGGGGCATCAAGCTCAGTGCCGCGCCGCGCTTGCGCATGGTGACCCACATGGACGTCAGCCGCAGCCAAATCGAGCAAACCATCGAGGTTTTCCGCGACTTTATCCGTCATTAAGCTTGCAATCTGTCCAATTGCTTGCAGCTATCGTATAAACACACTGTACCCAAGGCGAAGGGCCGATATAATGCGGCCCTTTGCGAGTCATTTGTCAATTGATGAGAATTGTTTGCCTGGGCAGGAAGGGTTCCGATCCGTCCCGCTTCTGAGCAATAGCCATCAATTGACAGCAATGATTTGCCTCTGGCCGCAGCCTCCGTGGAAGAACCTATGAAAAGCGCAGAAATCCGTGAAGCCTTCCTTCGCTTCTTCGAGGAGCAAGGTCACACCCGTGTCCCTTCGAGCTCCTTGGTCCCGAATAACGACCCAACCCTGCTGTTCACTAACGCGGGGATGAACCAGTTCAAGGACTGCTTCCTGGGTCAAGAAAAACGTGCTTACACCCGTGCAACCAGCAGCCAGAAGTGCGTGCGTGCCGGTGGTAAGAACAGCGACCTGGAAAACGTCGGTTACACCGCACGTCACCACACCTTCTTTGAAATGCTCGGCAACTTCAGCTTTGGCGATTATTTCAAGAAAGACGCGATCAACTTCGCCTGGACCTTTTTGACCGGCGTATTGAAGCTCCCTAAAGAAAAGCTCTGGGTCACGGTGTACGCCAGCGATGACGAAGCCTATGACATCTGGACCCAAGACGTGGGCGTGCCGGCCGAGCGCATGATCCGCATTGGCGACAACAAAGGCGCGCCGTACGCGTCCGACAACTTCTGGACCATGGGCGATACCGGCCCGTGCGGCCCCTGCACCGAGATTTTCTACGATCACGGCCCTGAGATCTGGGGTGGCCCACCGGGCTCGCCAGAGGAAGACGGCGACCGTTACATCGAGATCTGGAACAACGTTTTCATGCAGTTCAACCGCACCGCCGACGGCGTGTTGCATCCATTGCCAGCGCCGTCGGTAGACACCGGCATGGGCCTGGAGCGGATCAGCGCGGTGATGCAGCACGTGAACTCCAACTACGACATCGACCTGTTCCAGAGCCTGTTGAAAGCCGCCGCCCAAGCGATCGGCTGCGCCAACGAAGGCCAGGCGTCGCTCAAAGTCGTGGCTGACCACATCCGTTCGTGCAGCTTCCTGATTGCTGATGGCGTGTTGCCTTCCAATGAAGGCCGTGGCTACGTGCTGCGTCGCATCATTCGTCGCGCTTGCCGTCACGGCAACAAGCTGGGCGCAACCGGTAACTTCTTTTACAAGATCGTCGCGGCCCTTGTGGCCGAGATGGGCGAGAGCTTCCCGGAGCTGGTGCGCGAGCAGGCCAACATCGAGCGCGTACTTAAAGCCGAAGAAGAGCAATTCTCCAAGACCCTGGAGCAGGGCCTGAAAATCCTTGAGCAGGATCTGGCTGAGCTTAAAGGCACCGTGGTGCCGGGCGACGTAGTGTTCAAGCTGTATGACACCTACGGCTTCCCGATGGACCTGACCGCCGACATCGCCCGCGAGCGCAACCTGACCGTGGACGAAGAAGGCTTCGAACGCGAAATGGAAGCCCAGCGTGTGCGTGCGCGTTCGGCCAGCTCGTTCGGTCTGGACTACAACACTCTGGTTAAAGTTGACGTGCCTACCGAGTTTATCGGCTACGGCGCGACCCACAGCTCGGCCAAAGTGATTGCCCTCTATAAAGAAGGCCAGTCAGTTACCAGCCTCAATGAAGGCGACGAGGGCGTGGTCGTACTCGACCGCACGCCTTTCTACGCTGAATCCGGTGGCCAGGTTGGCGATTGCGGTTACCTGCAAGCCGGTGCTGCGCGTTTTGACGTGCGTGACACCACCAAAACCGGCGGCGCGTTCCTGCACCACGGCGTTGTGGCAGCAGATGGCCTGAAGGTCGGTGAAACCGTTGAAGCGCACGTAGATGCCGATGTGCGTCACGCCACGTCGCTGAACCACTCGGCCACTCACTTGCTGCACGCCGCCTTGCGCCAAGTGCTGGGCGAGCACGTTCAGCAGAAGGGCTCGCTGGTCGACAGTCAGCGCATGCGTTTTGACTTCAGCCACTTTGAAGCCATCAAGCCTGAGCAGATCAAGGCACTGGAAGACATCGTCAACGCCGAGATTCGCAAGAACACCCCGGTCGAGACAGAAGAAACCGACATCGAAACCGCCAAGCAAAAAGGCGCCATGGCGCTGTTTGGTGAGAAATACGGCGACAGCGTGCGCGTGCTGAGCATGGGCGGCGATTTCTCGGTAGAGCTGTGCGGTGGTATCCACGCGCAGCGCACCGGCGACATCGGCCTGATGAAAATCACCAGCGAAGGCGGTGTGGCCTCGGGCGTTCGTCGTATTGAAGCGGTCACCGGCGCTGCGGCGCTGGCTTACTTGAACGCCGCCGAAGAGCAGCTCAAAGAAGCCGCAAGCCTGGTTAAAGGCTCGCGTGACAACCTGGTCGACAAACTGTCGGCCGTGCTGGAGCGTAACCGCCAGCTGGAAAAACAACTGGAACAATTGCAGGCCAAGGCCGCAAGCGCTGCGGGCGATGATCTGTCATCCTCGGCAGTCGATGTAAAAGGCGTGAACGTGTTGGCCGCCCGCCTGGACGGTCAAGATGGCAAGGCGCTGTTGGCGCTGGTAGATCAGCTGAAGAACAAGCTCGGCCGCGCAGTGATCCTGCTCGGCAGTGTTCATGAAGATAAGGTCGTACTGGTTGCAGGCGTGACCAAAGACCTGACTGGCCAACTCAAAGCCGGTGATTTGATGAAGCAGGCCGCTGCAGCAGTGGGCGGGAAGGGCGGTGGTCGTCCGGACATGGCGCAAGGCGGCGGTGTTGATGCCGCAGCCCTGGACGCCGCGCTGGCCCTGACTGTGCCATTTGTCGAGCAGGGTATCTGAGGTCCAGTACGCGCCGTCGTCTAGTGGCGGCGCGTCGTTTGAATGATAAATGGGCGCCCTTTATGGGCTGAGGCTGCTTTGAAATGGCTTTGATCGTACAAAAATTTGGAGGCACCTCGGTCGGCACTGTCGAGAGAATCGAGCAGGTCGCCGATAAAGTTAAGAAGTTTCGCGAAGCCGGCAACGACCTGGTTATTGTGCTGTCTGCGATGAGCGGCGAGACCAACCGTTTGATTGATCTGGCCAAACAGATCAGCGATCAGCCGTTGCCTCGTGAGCTGGACGTGATTGTCTCCACCGGCGAGCAAGTCACCATTGGCTTGCTGGCCATGGCGCTGAATAAGCGCGGCGTCCCAGCGGTGTCTTACACCGGTAGCCAGGTGCGCATCCTGACCGACAGTTCGCACACCAAAGCCCGCATTCTGAAAATTGACGACCAGAAAATTCGCGCCGACCTGAAGGAAGGGCGCGTAGTGGTAGTTGCTGGTTTCCAGGGCGTGGATGAAAACGGCAACATTACCACCTTGGGCCGTGGTGGCTCGGACACGACCGGCGTGGCGCTGGCGGCAGCCCTGAAGGCTGACGAATGCCAGATCTACACCGATGTTGACGGCGTCTACACCACCGACCCACGGGTTGTGGCCAAGGCTCAGCGCCTGGAAAAGATCACCTTCGAAGAAATGCTGGAAATGGCCAGCCTGGGCTCCAAGGTGTTGCAGATCCGTGCCGTTGAGTTCGCTGGCAAGTACAACGTTCCGCTGCGCGTATTGCACAGCTTTAAAGAGGGTCCGGGCACCCTCATTACTATCGATGAAGAGGAATCCATGGAACAGCCGATCATTTCTGGCATCGCTTTCAACCGCGACGAAGCCAAGCTGACCATCCGTGGCGTGCCAGATACCCCGGGTGTTGCATTCAAAATCCTCGGCCCGATCAGCGCGGCCAACATTGAAGTCGACATGATCGTGCAGAACGTTGCGCACGATAACACCACCGACTTCACCTTTACGGTGCACCGTAACGACTACCAGGCCGCTTTTGAGGTCCTGGAAAACACCTCTCGCGAGATCGGTGCCCGTGAAGTGGTCGGCGATACCAACATTGCCAAGGTGTCGATTGTCGGCGTGGGCATGCGCTCGCACGCAGGCGTTGCCAGCCGCATGTTCGAATCGCTGGCCAAAGAGAACATCAACATCCTGATGATCTCGACCTCCGAGATCAAAGTGTCGGTGGTGATCGAAGAGAAGTACCTGGAGCTCGCGGTGCGTTCCCTGCACACGGCTTTTGATTTGGACGCACCTGCCCGGCAGGGCGAGTAAGCGTTGCCCAGAGGGCGCGGTGAACCCGCGCCCTTTGTTTTTTTGATGGATGTGGCACAGGGCTTTATCTTTTGCCATGTTGGTCAATACTAAGGGCGCAGGGTTTTGTCGCTATATAGCCGCAAGCCCAAGCCCTTTTTTTTGCAGACTGTTGTCCCTGAATGTAAGTGTGAGGAGAAACGTATGCTGATTCTGACTCGCCGGTGCGCAGAAAGCCTGATCATAGGCGATGGTGAAATTACTGTGACCGTGCTCGGCGTCAAAGGAAACCAAGTGCGAATTGGTGTGAATGCGCCCAAGGAAGTGGCCGTGCACCGCGAGGAAATCTACCTGCGGATCAAGAAAGAAAAGGACGAGGAACCAAGTCTTTAATTTTATTTAAGTTTTTAGTTGCATACGGGGAAAAGGCTGGTTATTATACGCCCCGTGTTGCGGAGAGGTGGCCGAGTGGCCGAAGGCGCTCCCCTGCTAAGGGAGTACACCTCAAAAGGGTGTCGGGGGTTCGAATCCCCCCTTCTCCGCCATTATTCATGTAGCACGTTAGAATCTAGCCACTTCAGTAAGTTGTTGAATTTATTGAAAAAAACACTTGGCAGAGAGATTCAACGGTCTATAATACGCAGCTTCAAATGCACTCGTAGCTCAGCTGGATAGAGTACTCGGCTACGAACCGAGCGGTCACAGGTTCGAATCCTGTCGAGTGCACC